>CBDVBZ010000042.1:0-26582 GCA_965372355.1 uncultured bacterium
GCCCTTCCAGGACGGGTTGGAGCCCTTCCAGGACGGGTTGGAGCCCTTCCAGGACGGGTTGGAGCCCTTCCAGGACAGGCTCAACCGGCATGCGACAGAACATAGTGAGGATCCCAGATGAATCGCAAAAGGATGTGGCTGGCTGCCGCGACACTTCTGCTTGTCGCCGCTTGCGCCACGGGACCGAAGGTCGTGAAACAAGGCGATCCGTGGCAAGTCGGTAAGGACGATTTTCTGCGCTACGCGAAAACCATCGGTCTCGCAGACGTCTATCTGCCCGATGGCATGCAGGATCCGGGCCCCATCAAACAGAACTTCCGCGACGTGATCGAGGCACAGCTGCGCGCGCAGGGTTACACCGTCGTGCGTCCGCAGCAGTACAAAACCAATTGGGACCGTATCATCGCCGAAATGGGAGGGATCGAGGATACGCTGGCCATCGGCCAGAATCCACGCAAGATTGCGCAAGCGATGGTCCGTACGCTGGATGAACTCGAGGCGGGTTTCGATCTGGATGCGGTTCTGGTTCCCAGTGTTGTCGTGGCGGAAGCAGTTTTCGCCAGCGGCGTTGCCGCCTGGGACGGCGCCAGACAACCGATCAAATCGGGGGGTGCGATGAAGAACTTCTGGGCCGGCTCGCCGGAAGGCACTCTCGGCGCGTTGTCGCTGACCGTGACGCTCGTGAGCCCGCACGGCAACACCTACTTCACGAATTCCGGTGGTATCGAGGTGTTGTCCAAACTGGAAGGCAAGGAGTTCGTTCTCGTTCCCCGGTCCGAGCTTTTCACGGATCAAGAGCGCATCGATCAAGCAGTCACACTCGCCTTGAAGCCGCTTCTCGACTAGCCATCCGTCGGTGTGAGCTGGGTGCCTCTCTCTTTTGTTGCCTTTGAATAAAACGCTCTCGATTTACAACCATATGTGTGTGCGGAAAGCGGTGGTCTGGCCTGCTGCCGTGCGTCAAAGACCTTTTGTCCCAAGTTGTTACGGCATGGCGAAAGCGCTTTTGCCGTCCCGCCAAATGTGTTAGCGTGGTAACCGATTGTTGTGGCGTATCGGCAAGGGAAGGAGACTGGTGCAAAATGGCTGATGAGAGGTTTGGCGAGTTTAGAATTCCGAAGTTCCGCATTCCAAGTGCGCAGAAGGGTATGGTGCGTTGGGTCATTGTGGCGGTCGTGATTCTCATCTTCGCCGTATCGAGTTTCTATACCATCGATCCTGAGGAGATCGGTGTGGTTATGCAGTTCGGGAAATACGTGAGAAGCACGGACCCCGGGCTTCATCTCAAGTTACCACTGGGTATCGAGCGGGTCATCAAGGTTCCGATTCAACGGCAGCTCAAGGAGGAGTTCGGTTTTCAAACGGTCTCCTCCGGGGTGCGCAGTCAGTTTGCCACGCGCGGTCGCGAGTCGGAATCCAACATGTTGACCGGCGACCTCAATGCGGCGGTCGTCGAGTGGGTCGTGCAGTATCGTATCGTAGACCCCTATAAGTATCTCTTCCGCGTCCGTAATGTCGAAACGACGTTTCGGGACATGTCGGAAGCCGTGATGCGCCGCGTCGTCGGGGACCGGACGGTCAACGAGGTACTGACGGTCGGCCGACAGGAGATCGCCGATCTCGTCGAACAGCAGCTTCAGGAGTTGTGCGACCAGTACGAATCGGGGATCAACGTCGATCAGGTCGTGCTGCAGGACGTCAACCCGCCTGATCCGGTAAAGCCCTCGTTCAACGAGGTCAACCAGGCACAGCAGGAAAGAGAACAGTTGATCAACGAGGCCCAGTCCGAATACAACCGTATCATCCCGAGGGCCCGCGGTGAGGCACTGCAGACGATCAACGAGGCGGAGGGTTACGCGCTCCAACGCGTCAATACGGCACGCGGTGACTCCGCGAGGTTTGTCGCCGTCTACAACGAGTATCGTAAGTCGCCGGAAATTACGAAGACGCGTATCTACCTGGAAACGATGAATCAGATACTGCCACAAGTGTCGAAGAAAGTCGTGATCGATGAGGATTTGAAAGGGATCATTCCCCTGCTCAATCTCGAACCCGTCGGGAAGGGGGGTGGTGACAAATGAGAATCGGCATAATCGTTGCTGCGTTACTCATTCTGCTCACGTTGAAAGGCACACTGTACATCGTACAGGAGCCCCAGCAGGTCATCATCACGCAGTTTGGAAAACCCGTCGGGGATCCCGTCTCGACACCGGGGCTCCACGTCAAGATCCCGTATATCCAGAAGGTCCACCGTTTCGACAAGCGATTCCTTGAATGGGACGGAGATCCCAACGAGCTGCCCACCAAGGACAAGCGCTTTATCTGGGTGGACATGTACGCCCGCTGGCGGATCAGCGAGCCGCTTCTCTTCTTTCAGCGCTTGAGGGACGAGCGTGTTGCGCAGACCCGGCTCGACGACATTCTGGATGGTGAGGCACGAAATGCCATCGCGAACCACGCTCTGGTCGAGGTGGTCCGTACGACAAACAGAACACCGGAGAGGAGCGAGCTCGAGGAGTCGGATGAAGTCACACTCGCCTATATTTCATCCGGTAGAGACAAGATTCGTCTCGAGATACTGGCCAAGTCACAGCAACGCACGTCTGATCTCGGCATCGAGATCCTGGACATCCAGTTCAAGCGGATCAACTATGTTCAGGAAGTGCAGAAGAAGGTGTACGAGCGGATGATCGCCGAGCGCCGTCGGATCGCGGACCGGTTTCGCTCCGAGGGCCAGGGTGAGGCATCGCGAATCCGCGGTGAGAAGGAGCGCGATCTGAAAGAGATCCAGTCCGAGGCTTATCGACTGGCGCGTGAGATCATGGGTACCTCCGATGCCCGTGCAATCTTGATCTATGCGGCGGCCTATGACATATCGGCCGACTCACGCCAGTTCTACGAGTTCCTCAAAACCATGGAGATCTACGAGACCACGTTCGATGCGGAAACATCGCTTATCTTGACGACGGACGGACAGTTCTATCAGTTCTTGAAGTAAGCGTGGACGTGATGGGTGCTTGCCGGGGGTCCGGCGAGCACCCTCACTTCATGACTCGCCTGTCCTCTGAAAGAGGGCTCGCGCTGATGGCCCAACTAGAGCGCTCCCTCGTAATGTCCGTTCGGGCACTCGCCGGACCCCTTGTTGGAGCGAGCTGCGGATTTACTGCGAATCCCTATCACGTCCTCGCCACCGCCGAGACCGGATAGAAACCGAGGCACACCATGGTCAACACACCATCAACGATGCTGCCGCTTCAGACCGAAGCACCCGACTTCTCGCTCGAGAACGCGGTGACCGGCAAGACGGTCTCGCTGTCAGACCTCGACGGCAAGGCCTACCTCATCATGTTCATCTGCAACCACTGTCCGTTTGTGATTCACGTTCGCGACGAGATCACGCGTATCGCAAAGGAGTACGGTGAGCGGGGAGTCGCTGTTGTCGGGATCAACTCGAACAGTGCCGAGACACATCCTCAGGACGGCCCCGACAAGATGAAGGAACTCGCCCGGGAACTGGGCTGGACGTTTCCCTTTCTTTTCGATTCTTCGCAAGAGGTCGCCAAAACCTATCGCGCGGCGTGTACACCGGACTTCTTTCTCTTCGACAGCGATCGCAAGCTCGTCTACCGGGGCCAGCTGGACGACAGCCGTCCCTCCACCGCTGTCCCCGTCACCGGCAAGGATCTGCGCGCGGCCCTCGACAGGCTGCTCGCCGAAGAGCCACTCCCGGCGGATCAGCGACCGAGTATGGGGTGCAACATCAAATGGACCCCGGGGAACGAACCGAATTATTTTGGATGATCGTTTGCCGCGTTGGCCAACACTCGCAGCGATAAAGACCAGGTTTTCTCAGAAGACCTGGCCTCCACCGGTTCTGAGAGATACTCCGTATCGTCCTCGAAGACGACGCCGAGCACATAGCGATAGTGGGTCGATGGCGCCAGATCGGTATCCACGAAACTCTGGTGCCACGCGGGAATCAACCCTTGTTTGTTGACCACAACGAGTGACGCATCACTCTCCGACATTCGATAGATCCGAAATCCATCGATGTCCTTCTCCGAGAAAACACCCCAGACAAGCTCTATGCCTGACCGAAGCGTGTGCGCCTCAAAGTACTCGATCAGTGACGGAGCCGACTGTTTCTGGTGATCCGGCGACAGGCCGCGGATCGTGTTGCGCAACAGGGCCGACTGGGGAGACGACGATACGCCCGGGGAATAGAACAGCAAGCAAGAGCAGAGAACAACGAGAAACAACGTGTCGCAGGCAGACGTCCTGGTGAGCGGTTTCATGATGGCCTTTCGTCGAAGCGATCGCTCACCCGCAAGAAAGAGCAAGTATGGTGCCACAGCGAGGTTGAGAGTTGCAAGGCGCTGGACGATGCTATCCTCGGGCGCCGAGTCCTCGCCGCAAGCTTGCATGTCAGGGCAGCTGCGGATTCACCTACGGGCAGCATCGTCCTGGCACCAGCCACCCGCGACGGATCCTCACTCGCTCTGAAACGCCAGGGCGACAACAACCTCCATCTTTTCAGCCAACCTTTTGGCCGCTGCGCAGTAATTGGAATGATGGACCGGGTAACTGGGCTTTGGGGGCACCAGATACCTGACTAACCCCCTGGTGGGGTTTCCTGAGAGGTCTCATAACTCTCTTCCTTTCGGCGAAAGGCTCTCCTGATCACGCACGCGAGAAGGAGGGCCTTCGTCGTTTGTCCAGGTACCCGGCACCAAAGGTGAAGGACCATCTCATGAGAAAAGATGGCCCTTCGTGTTCGCCCCTACACCATCACACAGAGGAGCACACTACTTGAGAAGCGTGGCTCTCCGAACGATCGTCCGGTCTCCCGTCTCCATACGGTAGAAATAGACGCCGCTCGGCAGTCTCCCCGCATCCCACTCGACCACATACTCACCGGCGCCCTTGACCTCATCAACGAGGCTCTCAACCAGACGGCCCGCCACATCGTAGATCGCGATGCGGACGTGCTGTGTCGTCGGAACGCTGTAGCTGATACGTGTCACCGGGTTGAACGGGTTCGGTGTCGGGAATCCCAGCGCCGAGGCTCCGTCCATGCCAGCGTCCCTCTTCTCCTTGTCGTTGCCGACCAGCGTGATGCAGTCCGAAGCTGAGAACGGCATGCCGTCCATGTACGCACCGCCCAACGTCAACGGAAGCACCTGACCGACGTGGTACGGGTCCTCCATCAGGAGGGCCAGTGCAATGTCCATCTTGGAGAACTTCAGGGTCAGGTCCATATACCCGTCGGCATCTCCATCGTTGCACTCACAGTCGTCGTGGCCGTCCAGCGTTGCCACATCTTCGTACTCATAACGCAATGGTGCAACGCCTTCGAGGAAGATGCTCGCCGGATCGATGTCGGCCACGTCAACCGTCTCGCTACCGAGAATCGCCACGGGAAGGACACCACCCGTTTTGAGCGTCGCTCCGGCCAGCCAATCAAAAAGATTGACGTTGAACGGATTGGGGCAGGAACCCGGCTTGATATCCAGCTCGACCAGCTGACAGAGCTGCGACCGTGCGCCGAACACCGGAACGAGCTCGTGGTGCGGAAAAGTTGCAAAAACTGGGCAGTAGTTAGGGGTAAGAGGATGCCCACGCACCACAGGCCAGTCCTCGTTGTGGCCTGCACTACAGTCGCCATTCCACACACAAATGGCATCGACAATCCGGAAGTGGTCGGACTGCGGGTTCATGCCGAAGCCTACAGAATACCCGTCCCTGGTGTTTCCGATGTACGCTCCGTACAATGGGATATCAGCGATCCACGTCAGGTTCGGGCCGTAGTCGACCTGGAACTCCGCACCGCTAACAAACAAAACATTGCCCCGAGCCTGACCGTATATCCACACGGGTACGAGATTTCCGACGGGGCCGGCATCCATGTACCTCTGCGTACCGTCCACATCAAAATACGCGGCGATCTCGCCGTTTTCGCGGGGGCAAATCGGACCTGGGGGAAGCTGCGCATACGCTGCGCCGGTGATACACCACGACACGATCAGTGCAACGAGCACAGTACTACGAAAGAGTTTCATCATAACCCCTCCTTTGGATTCGGACGCACGGGACGGGTTATGGAGTATGGGACCAGACGATCCCTCCGGCGCGGACTGGGTGCTTGTGGGGCTATTGAGGTAGAGTGAGCGCCGAGCCAGCGAGAGGGACCGCTGACATCAGACGGTGAACATTATATCACTTAAGGCGGCGGATGTCAACTAGTTAGTTTATCGTCCAAATGCAAGACGGCGGCGAACCTCGATTGGAACGCCGCCGCGGGCAGTAGATTTTCCAAAAAACGGTATACGTCTTTCGGGGACTAGTCACCCTCATACTTGAAGGATACCTTGACCTTCACCCGGTAGGTATCGACTTTGCCGTCCTTGATGGTCACATCCATCTCGCTAACTTCGGCGACACGAAGATCGCGAAGCGTTTTGCTCGCCTTGGTGACGGCGGCGGCTGCCGCTTTGTCCCATGACTCCGTGCTGGTGCCGACGAGCTCGATAACTTTGTAGACGCTCTCAGCCATTCTTGTCTCCTCACGTCCAGTGTGTTCTTTGGTTTCTGCCAATTTCTGGGTCGAGCTTAGCATTTTCGGGGGCATCTTTTCCAGACCGATCATACGATTCCTGCAAATGCGCCCGAACACGCCGAATACGGCTCCAACCGCGGCATGGATATCCTGCCAAAGGTCCTCTTCAAACCCCGGCCCGATCCTGATAGTATGTGGGCGAATCTTTGTCTCGTGGGATACTGCACTTGTGACGGCTGGAGCCATGAAGAACCCACAACCCACCCAACACGACCCGGGGATGCTGGAACGCATCTGGCGTTCCGTGTTCCGCGGTCCCATATTGCCACGTGACGACCGCGAACGGAAGTGGATCGTCTTCAACCATTGGATCCTTCACTTTCGCCCCGTTCGCTTGCCCGAGAAAACGATTCGTTACACCCACACGTGGGGGCTGGGGGGAATGTCCGCAACGCTCTTCCTGCTCCTCGTCGCGACCGGCGGGCTCCTCATGTTTGTCTACGAGCCTTCCCCGGGGTATGCGTACGACTCGGTCGTCACGCTGCAAAACAATGTGTTCTTTGGCAAGCTCATCCGCAGTATCCATCACTGGAGCGCGAACTTTTTGATTGCCGTGCTCCTTCTCCATTTCTTGAGGGTGTATCTGACAGGCGCCTATCACCCGCCGCGCCGGTTCAACTGGGTGATCGGTCTGTCGCTGCTCGGCTGCGTTCTGGCCTCGAATTTCACGGGGTATCTGCTGCCGTGGGATCAGCTGTCGTACTGGGCGATCACGATCGTCACCGGCATGCTGGGGTATGTGCCGCTCGTCGGTGGGTGGCTCCAGGGTGTGGCGCGCGGCGGTTCGGAAATCGGCTCGGCGACACTGGTCAGTTTCTACTCGATCCACACGACTCTGATGCCCGTGGTGATCGCGACCCTCATGGGCCTGCACTTCTGGCGTATCCGCAAGGCGCGCGGCGTCGTTATGCCCCGCTCGCCTGAGGAGTCGACCGACACGAATCCGGATTACGTGCTCACGCTCCCGCATCTCCTGTTGCGCGAGCTATCGGTGGCGCTGGTGCTCATCGCCTTTGTCATGATCGTCTCTCTCGTCTTTGACGCCCCGCTGGGAGACCCGGCAAACCCCGGGATGAGCCCCGATCCCGTAAAAGCCCCCTGGTACTTCATGGCTATCCAGGAGTTGCTGCTTCACTTCGATCCGTTGTTCGCGCTGGTGGTCTTGCCGCTGCTCGCTGTGGGCGGTCTCCTGCTCATCCCTTATCTCAGATACGATCAGGACACCTCCGGTATCTTTATGATGTCTCACAAGGGCCGGCGCCTGGGTTTGATTGCGACGATCACGGCGATCATCGCCACACCGATACTGATCGTGGCGGATGAGTTCTGGATTGATTTCGGCGCATGGCTCTCCGGATTGCCGCCCGCAATCAGCAACGGTCTCGTACCCGCCGCCATCCTGTTTGCGTTGCTGATTGGCTTCTACCAGGTTTTGAAAAGGCGAAGCTCTGCCTCGAACAACGAGGCTATCCAAACGGTGTTTGTGTTGCTGCTGGTGGCATCTGCCATCCTGACGATCACGGGTGTGTGGTTCCGCGGCTCGGGGATGGCGCTGACATGGCCGTGGAATGTGTAGAATCGGCCGCGAAGCAAAATGAAAAAGCAAAAACCATCGATGCGTGACAAGAAGGAAAAGGAAGCAAAGAAAACGCCTGCCGAGGAGCCAACGACATCGCGACGGACGTTCTTCTGGAAGGTGTGGCTTGCGTTGGGAGGCCTGGCGGTACTGGAGTACGCGCTGGCCGCCGCCGATTTCTTAAGGCCCCGCCGGGCGCGCTTGCGTGATGATGATGACGCGATCGTGATCGCGGGTCCGATAGACCGATTTGAGCCCAACTCGGTCGCCGCGTTTCCAAAGGGAAAGTTCTATCTGGCGCGCCTCGAGGACGGAGGCTTTCTCGCCCTCTCTCGTGAGTGTACACACCTCGGCTGCACGGTGCCGTGGAGCTCACACGACCATGCCTTTATCTGTCCATGCCACGCATCGTCCTTTGATATCACCGGCAACGTGCTGAACCCGCCGGCGCCCCGGGCCCTCGATCTGCATCCCGTTCGCATCGAGAACGGTATCGTCAAGGTGGACACGAGCAAGAGGCTGAAACGGAGATCATTCGACCCATCACAGGTGACGCATGCGTGACGACGCGCTGCATAAATGGAAACTGACGGGGATCATCGCATCGCTCGTGATCGTTCTCATCATGCCCATCTACGCGCTCAAGGAATCCCGCCTCCGAGTAACACGCCCGGCACCGGTGGCGGGCGAGGCGACGTTTGTTGGCCGCGCGAAATGCATCGACTGTCACAAAGACGCCTACGACGCGTGGCTCGGCTCGGATCATGACAACGCGATGGCCGTGGCCAGCGACAGCACGGTCCTGGGCAACTTCGACGGCGCGGATTTCGAGTACGACCACATCACCGCGCGCTTCTTCAAAAAAGACGACCGCTTCTTCGTCCACACACAGGGCCCCGATGGCGTGTCCGCGGACTTCGAGATCACACACACGTTTGGCGTGACACCGCTTCAGCAGTATCTGATCCCCTTTCCGGGCGGCCGCCTTCAGGCGCTCACGATTGCATGGGACACGGAACGCAAGCAGTGGTTCCATCTCTATCCCGGTCAGGACATCTCTCCGGATGACTGGCTTCACTGGACGCGGGCGGCGCAGACCTGGAACGGTATGTGCGCCGAGTGTCACTCGACGAACCTAACCAAGAACTACAACCCCGAGACAAAAACGTTCAACACCACGTGGTCCGAGATCAACGTCAGCTGTGAGGCTTGCCACGGACCCGGTTCCCGTCACGTGGCGTGGGCGGACATCCCGCCGATGGCCCGACCCGATACCGAGGACTACGAGCTGGTCAATCAAACGAGCGGCATCAGTTCGCGGCAACAGGTAGAGCTTTGCGCGCCTTGCCACGCACGCCGGACCGAGTTGGGCGACTACGATCACACGCGGCCCGATCTCCTCGACAACATCATCCCGACGAATCTGGACGAGGAGCTCTACTTCGCCGACGGTCAGATCGACGACGAGGTCTATGTCTATGGCTCCTTCGTCCAAAGCAAGATGTACAAGAACGATGTCCAATGCAACGATTGCCACGATGTCCACAGCCTCGAGCTGATCGAAGAAGGCAACGCGCTGTGTCTGAGATGCCACCAGTCGGATGTCTACGACAGTTACGATCATCACTTCCACAAAAAGGAGCACGAGGGCAAACCCAGCGATGGTCATCTGTGCATCAAATGTCATATGCCCGAGCGACCGTACATGGTCGTCGACTATCGGGCCGATCACAGCATCCGCGTGCCGCGTCCGGACCTCACACTCGCCATCGGCACGCCGAACGCGTGCAATCAAGCGGGGTGCCACAACGACAAACCCGACGAGTGGTCCGCCGAACACTACACACTGTGGTACGGTCAGGCCCGAAAACCACACTACGGTACCGTTCTGGCGGCCGGACGTGCACGTGACGCCGAGGCCCACGCACAGCTCGTTCGTCTCGCCGGTGACAACCTCTACCCCGCGATCGCCCGCGCAACCGCTCTTTCCCTCCTGGGCGTATACCCCGAGGAGGAAAACACGCCCGCGTTTGCCCGCGCACTGTCGGACAAAGAGGCGCTCGTGCGTCACACCGCGGTGTCGCACATCAACCTGTCCGACGCGGAAGAGATGGTTGAAACGGTCGCCCCGCTGCTTTTCGATCACGTCCGGGCCGTCCGCATGCAGGCCGCCGTGCGCCTCGCCGGACTGCCACCGGAGCTTTTCAAACCCTATCAGCAGGAGGCGCTCGATGAGGCGCTCTCAGAGTACGAGGAGGCGATGAACTACTCGCTCGACTTCGCGTTTGCCGGGCACAACCTCGGCAACCTCTATGCGCAGATCGATGAGTTGGACCGGGCGGTGGACTACTACAAGACGGCCATCGCGATCGACGATCTCTTCTACCCCGCTAAGGTCAACCTCGCGATGCTCTACAATTCGCAGGGCCAGAACAAAGAGGCGGAAAGGCTGTTGCGTGAGATCACCGAAGACTATCCCGACAACTATGACATCGCATACTCGTTGGGACTTCTGCTGGCAGAGATGAATCGGTTCGATGAGGCGGCCGTCTACATGCAACGGGCGGCAAATGGACTGCCCGATCGCTCACGCATCCTCTATAACCTGGGCTTGATCCAGCAGCATCTTGGCCGGATGCCCGAGGCCGAAGCGGCGCTAATCCGTATCGTCGAGATGGCACCCGACAACCTCGACTACATGCACGCGCTGGCCGATCACTACGTCAAGCGCGGTGAGCTGCAGAAAGCACTGTCGATCGCTGAACGAATGATATCGACCCACCCCGACAACGATCTCGGGAAGCAGCTAAAGACGTTCCTTCAGCAACAGCTCGGCGTGCAATCTCCCGATCCCCGGTAGCCTCCACCCACAAAAAGGCACAGACAAAACGAACCGCATTCGTTATTATTAGCGTTCTGGACACCCGAACACGCGCACACCCGGAGAAACATCATGTGTCTCGATGGAAAGAGAGAAGCAAAGCCAAAACCCGGGCGTTACAAGTGCCGTAACTGTGGCGCCGTGAGCAAGAAAAAAGACCGGCTTTGCGAGCCCAAGAAGATCAAGAAGATCAAGAAGAAGAAAAAGAAGGAATAGCGTCACTCGGCGTCCCGCCCACCGGGACGTATTCCAACCTGAAGGGACCCCAGCTGACCATGAATCCACCATCTTCGAGCTCGGGCAAATCGAACCCGAAGATCGCACTCCCCGCCCCGAAACTCGAGAGCGATCGGTCGCTCGAGAGCGCACTTGCCGGACGTCGGTCGATTCGAGAATTCACCAAAAACCCCCTGTCACTCCAGGACGTCTCGCAGCTCTTATGGGCGACTCAGGGGATCACCGCTCCCGGCGGTGAGCGTACAGCACCCTCCGCGGGAGCCCTCTATCCGCTGGAGATCTACGTCGCGACCGGGATGACCTCGCTCGATCCGGCCGTGTATCACTACCGGCCACACAGCCACGAGATCGTCATGCACACCGACGGCGACAAGCGGGCATCTCTGGCCCGGGCTTCGCTCAAGCAGGAATGCGTGCGTGACTGCGCCGCCGTTTTTGTCTACGCCGTTATCTACGAACGCGTGACGAAGGAATACGGCAAGGACGGCGACATGTATGTCCATTTCGAGGTTGGTCACGCGACTCAGAACACGTGCCTGCAGGCTACCGCACTGGGGCTCGGCTCCGTTCCGGTTGGAGCGTTCGATGGCGCAGCTGTTGAGAGGCTGCTCGAGCTACCACCCAATGAGAGGGCCCTCTACCTGTTGCCGGTAGGAAACGTAAAATAGCATACAGGCACAGTCATCGCTGCCCGGGCGAACTCATCGTCGTTGGACAGAACAAAGACGCCTGGACCCAACCGGCGACACCGGTTATCGTCTTGGAACCCGCTCTGACCCCCGATGGCGCGCAGGCGCTTCAACCTCAACACTGGAGGTCGCGATGGTTTCGATCGTGTCACTCTGGCTTCCGATCCTTCTGTCAGCAGTGTTTGTTTTTATCGTCAGCTCTATCATCCACATGGTGTTCCAGTATCACCGCACCGATTTTGGCAAGGTGCCGTCCGAAGACGACGTCATTGCGGCCCTCGGCAAATTCGAGATCCCACCGGGCGATTACGTCATTCCCTGTGCGGGGAGCGCCAAGGGGATGAAAGATCCCGACTACATCGAAAAGGTAAAGAAAGGGCCCAACGTCTTTATGACGGTGATGCCAAAAGGCATGCCGTCCATGGGCGGGAGCCTCGTCATGTGGTTCATCTACAGCCTCTTGATCAGCGTGTTCGCCGCCTACATCGCCAGCCGTGCGCTCGGGCCGGACGCCGAGTACATGAGCGTGTTCCGGTTTACCGGCGCCGCGGCCTTTGCCGGCTACAGCCTGGCGCTGGCCCAGAATTCGATCTGGTACAAGCGCAAGTGGAGCGCGACGCTCAAATCCATGTTTGACGGCTTTATCTACGCGCTCTTCACGGCCGGGGCATTTGGATGGTTGTGGCCTTCTTAGGATCCTGACCGCGCAAAAACAGGGAGCACATTGTCTCGAACAAAGACATTCGGCGGTGTCGCTGTCGCGTGGATCGCCGTTGCCGCCGTCATCGTTTGCATCTGCAACGGGTGTGGAGGACAAGACGGCGCCGCCAACGATACGGATGGCTTTTCGCGAACCGTGACGTTCCCCGATCTGAGCGCTTTCATCGAGAGCGATCGATGGGATCGCTCGGAGGCGGGCCCGGTCGTGTTTGTCGGCATCGACGGCGCAAGCTGGGAATTCCTCGATCCACTGATCGAGAGGGGCATCCTCCCGAATCTCGGCCGGATCAAGCGTGACGGAGCGCACGGGACACTGCGCTCGATCGACTGCTATGTGTCCCCGCCGGCGTGGACGACGATGCTCAGCGGGTATCTCCCCAAGAAAACCGGCGTCTATTCGTTCGGTAAGTGGGACCCGACCGGACAGGAGTTCACGAGCGTCAACGCCGATGACGTCGAAGTCCCACGCGTCTGGGAGATCGCATCGCACGGTGGCAGGACGGTGGGAATCTTCAACGTCCCGATGTCGTATCCTCCGCAACCGGTCAACGGGGTCATCGTCTCCGGGATGATGACCCCGGTCGAGAGAGCGGAGCCACGAATCGCCATGCCCGTGCCGCGTCAACGCCGGGACAGACAGCCGGCCACGGACCCCGTAAAGAGCTATTCCCCCGTCTGGAGAACGGTCACCGATGACTCGCTGAACACCTATTTCTGGTCGCTCCACGACACGGTTGATGATGGGATCAAGGACTACGACACCGTATCTCTCACGGTCGTCGCCGGAACGAACTCGGGTGGTGACAGCCCCGCGAAGTCGTACGCGTTTCGCGTCGGAGACTTTTCTCCATGGGTTCGGATTCAGTCGATAAGGAACGGCGACCTCGAGGGCGCATGGTGTAAGGTCGCCATCGTAAAGACACCGGACGGACAGTACGACACACGGATCTCTCCCGCCTTTTTTGCGATCGAGGCGCAGTATGCCTACCCCGATACGATGGCGGATCATCTCGAGAAAACATTCGGCTACTACACACCCGGTGTCTTCGTAGGGACCGAAATGGTCCCGTCAATGACGGGGATGGCCGCGTCGCACGCCTCCTGGTTCTACGATCTCGATGACTGGAACCTGTATCTCTACGTGTTTACGCAGAGCGACAACATCCATCACCTCACGGGTTTTTCAGCCGCCGCTATCGATGTCTACCGGCGGATCGATCGGTTTGTTGGCGAGGTCATGGACAGGATGCCTGAAGACGGCACGTTGATCATCGCGTCCGATCACGGCTTTGGCAGATACACCTACGGTCTTGATCTCAACCGGCTCTTCGAAGATCTCGGACTTCTGTCGCGGCGGGATGACGATACGATCGACTTCGACCGTTCGCTCGTCTTCCATCATATCTGGCATCTGTATTTCAACGATGAACGGATCACGAGAGAGGAACTCGCCCAACACGGTATCGATGTGCCTGCATCGGCGGACCCGGTGGATTTCTTCACGGGGTACCTGCAGCAGGCGGTCAAAGCGGTTCGGTCGATAGACGGGACGACGGTCTCGCTCGAACTTCGCCGCTTACCCGCCGATGCGGCGGGAGAGGCACCCGATATGGCGGTCACGGGCACGTACGGCGAGGTGGTTGTCGATTTCCTCGGTCTCGAGCCGCCCCAGCCCACGGTGATCCACGACCTCGAGGGGAACAAGCGCGGTTGGCACACCCGCGACGGTATCTTTATGGCATGGGGTCGAGACATCCGAAGGGGGCACGAGGCCCACCCGCTGGACATCCAGGATGTCGCACCGACAATGCTCTATCTCCTCGGACTTCCAGTTGCCGCAGATATGGATGGCCGGGTGATGGCGGACGTCCTCGAGCGGCGGCTCCTCGCCGATAGAGCACTCTACCGGGTCGCCGACTACGCCGGGATCTCGAGAGCATCCTCCACAAGCAATGCCGAACGGGAATCCCTCGAAGACAAGCTCCGCAGCCTGGGGTATATTCGATAAGGTGTGGTGAGCTATACGCGCCGCCCGTTCGGGCACGCGCTCATCAGTTAGAGCCCGCGAGTGATGTCACCCGCGGGCTTGTCTTTTGCCAGAACCTACGGCTGTGTCACACCGGGATCTTGCCCAGCGCCTGGTCGAGATCGTCGCGGAGATCGGTGAAGTCCTCACACCCAACCGCAATCCGCACGAGCTCATCCACGATGCCGGCATCCTCGCGCTCGTCCTTTGGTATGGAGGCGTGTGTCATGGAGGCCGGGTGCTCGATCAGAGACTCAACCCCGCCAAGTGACACCGCCAGAGTGAACAAACGGACGTTGTCCATTACCGTTTTGCCTGCCTCATAACCACCCTTGACGCCAAAACAAATCATCGCTCCAAAACCGTCCATTTGCTTTTTGGCGATCTCGTGCTGAGCATGATCTTTCAGTCCGGGATAGCGGGTCCAGGTCACCTTCGGGTGTCCCTTGAGATAATCTGCCAGCCTGGCCGCGTTTTCCTGGCTCTTCTCGACTCTCAACGCCAGTGTCCGAACGCCGCGCAGAACGAGCCACGCCTGGTGTGGATCCATGGTGCCGCCGAACAGGTTCAGGACCGGTTTGATCTTCTGGTAGATCTTCTCGCTACTCGCCACAATCATCCCCCCAACGACATCGCTGTGCCCGTTGAGGAACTTGGTCAGGCTGTGAATGACAACATCGGCACCGTACTCGAAGGGCCGTTGCAGGTATGGGCTCGCAAATGTGTTATCCACGACCAGCAGGGCGTCGTTGCGATGCACGATCTCCGCAGCACCGGCGATATCGGTGATGGCCATTGTCGGATTGGCGGGCGTCTCAATAAAAACAACGCGTGTGTTCGGTTTTATCGCGTTTGAGAGGTCTTCCAGTTTCGACGTGTCGACAAAGGTCGACTCGACACCGTAACGCGAAAACTCCTTTTCCACAACCATACGGCTCGGACCGTATACGGAATCCGTGCTAACAATATGAGCGCCTTTTTCGAGCAGCGCCAAAAACGTGGTGGTCGTCGCGGCCATACCACTGGCCGTGGCCATACCGGCAAAACCACCTTCGAGCGCAGAGACGCAGTCTTCGAGCGCCTTGGTTGTCGGGTTGCCCATGCGCGTATAAATAAAACCCGAGCTCTCACCGGAAAACCGCGCCGCACCTTCATCAGCGTTTGGAAATGAAAATGTCGAACTCTGAAAAATCGGCACGGAGACTTCCCCAAACACCGCGTGCTCCAAACCTCCGGCATGAATCGCTTTTGTAGATTTCTTCATTGAACCGGATCGTGTTTCCGTACTCATGTGAAACTCCTTCCCCGTGGGCAATCCGGTGGACCGGCCACGCCGCTCTATTATAGACGGAATACAGCATAGATTCATTGACGGAGGTCAAGAACGGCGCCTCCGGAGGCCACTCGAAGCAGAAATCGGGGCGCCTACAGCAGTAGGTGCCCCGATTATCACGCCCCCTGGCCAACCGCAGTTGGCAAGGACCTCGAGAAAGAACCTCCTACTTGAGAAGTGTGGCCCTCCGAACGATCGTCCGGTCTCCCGTCTCCATGCGGTAGAAATAGACGCCGCTCGGCAGTCTGCCGGCATCCCACTCGGCAACATACTCGCCAGCGCCCTTGGTCTCGTTCACAAGGTCCTCGACCAGACGCCCCGCCACATCATAGATCGCGATGCGAACGTGCTGCGTCGCAGGAACGCTGTAGCTGATACGCGACACCGGGTTGAACGGGTTCGGTGTGGGGAACCCAAGCCCGGAGACGCCGCCTATGTCAGGCCAACCAGGCCCATCCTTCACCTTTTCGCTGCCGACAAACTCGATGCAGTCCATCGCGGAGAACGTCATGCCGTCCCAGTACTCACCGGTCAACATCAACACAATCTCCTGGCCCACCACGTATGGGTCCGAGTCCAACAGGGCCGCTGCAACGGCTTGCTTGGAGAACTTCAAGGTCATGTCCATATACCCATCGGCACCTCCATCGTTGCACACACAGCCACCTTCGCCGTCCAGAGTTGACACATCTTCGTACGCATAACGTAATGGTGCAACGCCTTCGAGGAAGATGCTCGCCGGATCGATGTCGTTCACATCAACCGTCTCACTCCCGAGAATCGCCACGGGAAGGACACCACCCTTTATGACTCTCCCTGATTGGAGCCACCCGAAGATATTGATACTGAACGGATTCCGGCAGGAACCCGGCTTGATATCCAGCTCGACCAACTGGCAGGTCTGCGACCTGGCGCCGAACACGTCGAACACAGAATTGTCGGGGAACCGCGAGACAACCGGGCAATTATCCGGGAAGAGCGGATGTTTGACGACGACAGGGCCATCCACGTTCATACCGGCACTACAGTCATCAGCCGTCCACAAACAAACGCTCCGCACAATCTCAAACTTGTTCCCAACCTGCGGGTTGTAACCAAAGCCCACGGAATACCCGCTCGGAACGAGATTACCCGAATTCGGGGGATACTCAATCTCATCCGGCGTGTTTCCGATAAACGCGCCATGCAACGGCACATCAGCGAGCCACCTCATGTTTGGACCGTAATCAACGGCAAACTGAGCGCCGCTGGCAAAGAAGGCGTTGGCCTCCACGCCCTCGCCGAACCAATGGATCGTTAGGACGTGTCCGACGGGGCCGGCGTCCATGGACCTCTGCGTGCCCGCCGCATCGAAATACGCGACGATCTGGCCGTTCTCCATCGGGCACTGTGCTTGCGCAGCCGAAGCCACCATGCACGAGGCGAGTACAGCGAACAGCACAGCTCTACAAAAGAATCTCATCATAACCCCTCCTTTTGGATTCGGACGCACGGGACAGGGTTATGGAGCGAGAAATTAACGTCCCGACAAACGCGGACTTCGGAGTGGTCTTTCGAGGTGTTTTGGAAGTACAGTTCTCAGCGGTGCAAGCTAAACACTGAGCCGGCGTTTTGGCATTGAATCAGCGCCTGCAGGGAACGCTGACTTTACGAGAGGCATTATACCACAAAACGAGCTAAATGTAAACCAAATACTAAGCGCCCGACACTTCGACACGTTGCGACCGGGCGGCTATTCGCAAAACTCTGTCGCGAAATCGATCAACGCCTTCACATCGTTGAAGTTGGATACAATCCCCAGCGATACGCGAACCGCACCCGTGCTCTTGCCATCGATACACTGCCGGAACTGCTCGAGGGTCATGCGGTCCGGCGGCATGTGAACAAAGCAGCTCTCGATCTCTTCCCTCTCGATTCCGAGCGCCGTCTCGCCGGCGCCGGGGTTGCAGAAGCATCCGGTGCGAAGAGAGATATTGCGTTCATTGGCACGGGCTTCCACGTGTCTGTCATCGATGTAGTTGCCGACGGCGTCGTAGAAGTTCATCGCGACGGTTCCACCACGCCCATGCATATCGATGGGGCCGTAGATTCGGACGAGCGGCACGCCGTTGGCGTGCCTCAGCTCGCGCAGTCGTTCTATCATCCACCCCGCCAGGTATCCAACACGGTCATGGATGACCTCGATTCCGATCGAGTCGATGAAGTCCAAACCGCGCTCGACGGCAGGCAGACAGGCGTAGTTTAGCGTTCCGTCTTCGAAGGCTTCCGAGCCGGTCGCCAGGATGTGCCGATCGGCTTGAACGGAGGCCACGGTGATCGTGCCGCCGGCGAACCACGGGCGGCGTAGCTTGTCGAGCGCCGGCCAACGGGCCAGCAATGCGCCCACACCGGTGGGGTAACCGAACATCTTGTAGAAAGATATGACGACGTAGTCGGGATGCCACATGGACAGATCGAGTCGGTTGGTCGCCACAAAGGCCGCAGCATCGAGCAGCACATCCCAACCGTGGTGCCGGGCGCGCTCGATCCACTCCAGAGGATGCCGGACGCCGGAGAAGTTGGACTGTGCGGGGTAGGCAAAGAGGTTGTTCTCACCTTCCGATCGATGCGTTAGGTACTCGTCCAGCACCGTCTCGGGCACACCCAAATCCGGTGGGAATACGGGGATATACTCGGTCACAGCCCCCCGGGCACGGTGGAACTCGCGAATGCCGTTCACCGAATTATGGTTGTCGAACGTAAGAAGCAACCGGTCGCTCGCAGAAAACGGATACGACTCGCCCACGAGTTTGAGCGCTTGACTGGCATTTGCCGTGAAGATCACTCCGTACTCATCCGGCGATGCACGGAAGAAATCGAGGATGCGGCCACGGCAGCTCTGCACGAGATCGGTGGCCACCAGGGAGGAGGGGTTCGTTGAATGCGGATTGCCGAGCACGCTGTTCAACAGTAGATCCATATGGTCCTGGATCTGCGACATCCCGTAGAGCCCCCCGCCCGTATAGTCGAGATAAACGTGCCCCTGCTCGTCCAGCCGCGCGAACTGCGATCGACGGAGTTCATCGATCGCGCTCGTCTCCCGGTATTCGGGGTACTGCTCCAGGAACGCGCTGTAGTCGGCGTCCCGGCGGGGCTGTCTGCGCTCTTTGCGATTCGATCCGGACAAACTCTCCTCCTTGTCATGAACAACGCGCCGCGTCGGGGTATAGACACAACGGGGGCGGGCCGTTACTGGCCGCCCTCGCTAGCATTGTAACACGAATCAGCGCCTCACGTGATCGGGCCCCAGGCCAGAAGCCGAGCGTACGACCACGCGTGACACTAGGCCTTGTTCAAACGGTTCTCGAGATCCTTGAACTCCTGCTTAAGACCGTCCGGAAGATTGCCGCCGAACTTCTCGTCGTGCTTCTTGATACTCGGAACCTCGGCCTTGAATACGTCGACGCCCACTTTGAGCAACGTCTTGAGCGCATCCGCAGACAGGTTCAGCCCGTCGGTATCCAGGGCGTCCTCCGTCAGGATGTTGCCGATCGGTAACGTTAATACAGGGGCTGGTCCAACCGGCGGTCACGCCGGGCCTGGTGGGGCACCCTTTGCGAGTTGTACCGCCTCATAGCCTGCCTGCGTGGCGTCGAGGATCTGGCCGGGGTGCGCCGCGTCACCCACAACCACTACCTCGAACCCGGCTTCTTCCAGCTCTGTCGAGAGGGGATCGTAGGACCGCTGCCCCACCGCGACCAGAACCGAGTCGAAGCACCCCAGAAACGTTTCCCCATCGGCGTCACCAACGCGGACGAAGGCATCTTTGCCGTCGAGTCGGCTCAGGCGAGTGCCCGTATGCACCGTGACGGACAAGGCCTCCAGGCGGCGCAGCGTCATGTTGCGGGTGACCGCTTCCATGTCACGAGCCACATCATCGAGAAGCTCAACCACCTCAACCTCTCGCCCCCTCCTGGCCAGGTACTCGGTCACCTCGATGCCCACGAGGCCCCCTCCCAGAATCAGGACCCTGCGGCCCGGCTCGCGCGTGCCGGTCAGCACCTGTTCCGGAGTCAGCGGATCCTCCAGACCCGGGACCACCGGAACAACGGGACGCGACCCAGTCGCGATAATGACGCGATCCGGCCTGAGTTTCACAACCGTCTCCAGAGTCGTCTCGACCCCGGTCCGTACATCGATTTTGGATCTCTCGATTGCCCGAACCATCGACCGCAACGGTTGTTCCATGGGCTCCTTGCCAGGTGTCGCAAAAGCGAGCGTGAACTGGCCGCCCAGCTTCGTGTTTCTCTCGAGGAGAGTAACCTCGTAACCACGGCGGCGCGCCGACAAGGCGGCCTGCATACCCGCGGGGCCGCCACCCACCACTACCAGCCGCTCGCCAAGCGGGCCGACGAGAGTCGCCGCCTCGCCCTCTCGACCCAGTTCGGGGTTGATCAGACACCCGACCGGTCCCCCACCCTTGACTTTCGCCAAACAGCCCTGCAGGCAGCCCCCACATGTCATAATCTCGTCTTCGCGCCCTTCCTTCAACTTGCGTGGCAAATCGGGATCGGCCAGCAACGGCCTCCCCAAGGCTACAACGTCCCCCATTCCCTCTTGCAGCACGGCACGGATTCGATCGGGATCGCCAAGCCGGCCCGCAACCATCACGGGAATCGAGACCTCACTTCGAATCCGGGCCGAAAGACCCTCGTTGGTTCCCGTTGGCAGCGCCATGTGTTGGTAGTACCACGGCGGGCTGTCGCAGGCCGATCCGGTAACCACGTGCAACCCATCAACGCCCCAGCCCTCCAAGCGCGTCGCCAGCTCGAGGGCATCCTCCAGACCCAGGCCCCCGTCGACCTTCTCATCGGCCGATAACCTCGCGGTCAGAGCCATCGTCTCGGAGATGGCGGCGCGAACGGCCGCGATCACTTCCCGGATAAAGATCCATCGTGTTTTGCTCCCGGCTCCGTAGCGACCGGTCCGCCGGTTCGTCCTCGGCGACAAGAATTGAGCCGGCAAGTACCCCAGTCCGAGCTGCAGCTCAACGCCATCAAAGCCCGCATCGTTTGCCCGGCGCGCACCCGCAGCGTAAGCCTGCACGACTTGCTGGATACGTTTCTCAGGCATGGCCGTGGGCGTCGCGCCGGTGGCCGGGCACCGCACCGCCGACGGGGCCTCCGGTGAACCGCCTATGGCTTTTGGGTTGGCGGCACGACCGGCGTGGTTGAGATGCGCAAACGCCATTGAACCGGCGCCGTGAACCGCCTCCACCAGCTCGTGCAGCCCGGTGATCACCTCGTTGGTGTGTGCCCCGAGCTGCCGTGGATGCTCGCGGCCCAGGGGATCCACAAATAGTGGCTCCGTGATGATCAAGCCCGCTCCACCCTCGGCGCGCCGGCGGTAATAGGCGACATGCCGGCGCGACACCCGACCGTCGGTCCCACCAAGGGCGGTCTTGACCGGCGCCAGGGCGAGGCGGTTCGGAAGCTTGACGGGTCCGACGGGCAGAGATGTGAACGGGTGTGCGCTCACTAGCATCCTCCTTCACCGGTGGGGTCTTGAAAACGCCGGAGGCAGGAGGAGATTACCTCCTGCCTTCTGGCCAATCAGTCGTTGCGGGTGAACGGAAGCTCCGCGCAGCGCCAGCACCCTTGATCCTTCAGGTCCTTGCTCTCGTCGACGTGGGCGTCGCAAAGCCATGGACAACCGCTCTTGTCCACCACGACCTTCATGGGCCGGGCCGCCTTGTGAGGTTCCATTCCGACGTACACTGTGTCTCCGTGTTTGATATCCATTTTCGCACCCCTTTCGTCTGAAACCGATTCTTCTGTTCGGGATCTACCCACAGATAACGCATTTCGCATGCCAGCCTTGGCACGAGCTCACAGTCTTCGGTAACTCATTGTCGTTATTTAGATTCCGTGAATTTTATCAAGCTCGGCCGGGCATAGAGGGTGGCGGTACACTAGCGGTTGTGCTACTATAGAGAGGAGCACAGTAGCGTTGGCGCAGTCTTGCGCAGATGCAACGTTTGTCCGGTACGGATCGCGCCTGGAGGCATAGAGATGACCGATAGAGTCCCCCGGAACAATTCTGTTGGCCCATCCCAGGACGGGTGGCCCTGCGACGAGCGGTTCGAGGCTATCATCCACAGCGTTTCGGACGGTGTTTTCGCCGTCGATGAGGACTGGCGCATCACGTGCTTCAACCGGGCCGCCGAGAAAACCACTGGCCTGAAATCTGAAGAAGCTCTGGGGCAGCGCTGCAGCGATGTGTTTCGTTCCAACATTTGTAAGGAGGCGTGCGCCCTGAAGTATACGATGGAAACCGGACAGCCCATCGTGAATCTGCCAATCCACATCCGTAACGCGAAGAACGAGAGCGTCCCGGTAACCGTCTCCACGGCGCTTCTCCGAGACAAACACGGGCACATCATCGGAGGCGTCGAGACTTTTCGCGACCTCAACATGGCCAAGAATCTTCTGTTAGAAGTCGAAGCCGGCCAGACGCAGGAACAGATCATCACGCAAGACCACACGCTCTTGCACATCCTGGAAATCGTTCCGACCATTGCACAGAGCGTCAGCACCGTACTGATCGAGGGAGAGACGGGTACGGGAAAGGGGCTCCTCGCTCAAATCATCCACCGCGACAGCGCACGAGAGGGCCGTCTGGTAACCGTCAACTGCGGTGCGCTGCCAGAACAGTTATTGGAGTCGGAGCTTTTCGGCTACAAAACCGGTGCCTTCACGGGCGCGACCCGGGATAAACCCGGGCGGGTTACGGCTGCCGAAGGCGGGACTCTTTTCCTGGACGAAATCGGTGACCTGCCGCTATCGGTTCAGGTGAAGATACTAAGGCTCCTACAGGAAAAGGTCTACGAGCCCCTCGGCGATGTCCGTACGCTCGGTGCCGACATTCGCATCGTGGCGGCTACCAACCGGGATCTGGCCAGGCTGGTGGAGGACGGGGTGATCCGGCAGGACCTGTACTATCGGATCAACGTCATTCGCCTGGAGATGCCGCCACTGAGGGAACGCATCGGCGACGTCCCGCTGCTGGCAGAGGCCTTCCTGCGTCGGCTGTCAACGACCCGCGGAAAAGTCGTGGATGGGCTGTCTCGTGAGGCCCTCCGGCGACTCATGCGCCACGACTTCCCCGGAAACGTGCGCGAGCTCGAAAACATTCTCGAGCACGCCTACGTGCTGTGCGCCGACCGCCGGATCGACGTGGCCGACCTCCCGGAGGATTTTCTCGCCAAGGCCACGGAAGGCCCCGCGAATCCACATTCGAGCCTTCCGGATCTTGAAGCTCGGTTTATTCGAGACGTACTGGAACGTAAGGGTTGGAACCGACTCGAAGCGGCACGGGAGTTAGGAATTCACAAGACAACCCTGTACCGGAAGATCCGCCGCCTGGGAATCCAACTCCCTTCCGTGGACGGACGTTCGTCAACGAGTCGGAAGTCATCGCGCAGCTGATATCCTCCCACGCCGACACCGGTTGCGCAGTGGGTGAGCAAGACCGGTAAAGAAGTGTTCGAAGAGGCACTGGGCACCGTGTCAAAACGGCCTAAAACAAGAGGTACGAAAAATTCTGCAGACCGCCCTTGCGATCGTTAAGCACGCACTGGTGATAACAAGCTTCGTTCTCATCATGATGGTGTTGATAGAATACATCAACGTCCAGACGAGCGGCGTGTGGCAGGTCGCCTTGAAACGAAGTCGCTGGAGACAGTACGCGCTTGCCGCCTTTCTCGGCGCAGCGCCGGGATGCCTCGGTGCCTTCACGGTCGCGTCGCTGTATGCCCATGGAACGATGACCTTCGGAGCACTGGTTGCCGCGATGATTGCCACGAGTGGGGATGAAGCGTTCGTCATGTTCTCGATGTTTCCCGGACGGGCACTGATATTGACGATCGCGTTGCTCACGGTGGGATACATTGTCGGCATTGTCACGGACAAGTTATATCGGCCGAAAGATCAAACCACGCCCGTCGGCCACGATCTGCAACTTCACGAACCGCAAGCATGCCGGTGCTTCCAGAAGCACGTCATCATCCAACAGTTTAAGGAGATCAGTGTCCCGCGCGCGGTACTCATCGGGCTTCTCATGTTGTTTCTGTTCGCGCTGGTCCAGGGCGCCATCGGGCCTCAGGAATGGAACTGGATAAAGATCACGTTGCTGGCCAGCGCTCTCTTCGCGCTCTTTGTCTCCGCAACCGTGCCCGATCATTTCCTGCAAGACCATCTCTGGGACCACATCCTCAAGCGGCATCTCTTGAACATATTCCTCTGGACCCTGGGCGCCCTGGTCGCTACGCACATTCTGCGGGTTTTTGTTGACCTTGATTCCTGGATACAGGGCAACTACTTCACCGTTCTGGTTGTGGCCTCTCTCGTAGGGTTGATCCCCCAATCCGGACCGCATCTTGTTTTCGTCACCTTGTATGCCCAAGGCGTAGTTCCCTTGAGTATTCTCTTCGCAAACTCGATCGTCCAGGATGGACACGGCGCGCTTCCGTTGTTGGGCATGTCAAAAAAGGCGTTTATCCGCGTTAAACTCATCAATCTACTTGTTGGATTCGTCCTTGGCGCCATCTTGTTGGTGATCGAGCGCTGATACAGTAAGCATATGCCTCATTCAACGTTTTCCAAGGCATGCCTCACACGCGGTGCTGCCGCGGGGTTGATGCTCAGAGAAACAACCCCCAAGCGAACCAGCGTGGTTGCCGCATCCGGATCCGATGCGAGATCTCCACAGACGTGAACATCACGCTCTCTTCCCAGCGCTCTCGCCCGATCCAGAACGTATCTCATGAGCCGAAACAATCCGGCGGTCTCGGGTTGTTGATATTCGATGACAGCTGTGTTATCTCGGTCCGACGCCGTCAAGTATTGCAGAAGATCATTGGTGCCAACGCTTACGAAATCCACAATATGCAAAATGTCCTCGATGCCGAGAGCTGCCGACGGAACCTCAATCATAGCCCCCCATTTGACGTGTCGGTTGAAAGGGACCCCGTCCCGATCGAGTTCAAAAGCAACTCGCTCGACATGGGCCTTGGCACGGTGGATGTCTCCAGCATGCGTGACCATCGGAAACATTATCGACACGTCTGCATCGACCGAAGCCCGCAAGATCGACCGGATCTGTGTGCGAAACTCTTCTTGGTACCGCGTCAGGTGTCTTCGAATTCCGCGAATTCCGAGAGCAGGATTACGGCCCGTACACTCGTCCAGACCGGCAACCACCTTGTCCGCTCCCATATCGAAAGTCCGAATAACAAGAGGTCGTCCCTCGAGACTCTTGATCGCGTCGAGATAAGTCTTATACTGTGCGGATTCGTCCGGAATCCGGCCATGTTCGAGCGCCATGAACTCAGTCCGAAATAATCCGATCCCTCGCAACCGATGCCGAAAACAGAGCGGTATCTGGGAAGGATTGTCGATGTTCGCCCACAATGCTACGCGGACACCGTTGCTGGTTTGGGCGTCGGCCGGTGGCAAAGGCACACCCGGACTAATCTCATCGGGCATTCGCGAGCGATCGAGAGCTTGCCGGATGGTCTCCGACCTTGGCCACAGGATAACCTCCCCATGATCCGCATCCACCAGCACGGGAGTTTCTTCATCGAGAGGGCGGTCAGGAATATCAATCCCGCCGACAGCCGGCATTGCGCTCGCCCGCAGCAAAATAGCACCGTGGGACGTGGACGCTCTCGAACTCGATACGAAGGCGGCGGCCTTGTGGCGCCGTGCGCTAAGAACATCGGAGGGGTACATATTGAGCGAAAAAATCACACGATCCCGTATGTCCTCTCCGGCAGCAACCAGTGCTTGCGAACCATGAATGATAACCAAGCGTATGTTCTGACAAATGTCCCGGAGGTCCTCCGCACGTGCTCTCAGGTATGGATCACTGGCTGCAGACAGGCCGCCGACCGTCTCGGAGAACGCCTCTTGGAGAGCACTCTCCGCGGTAAGGTAGTCGGTGCGAATTCTGTGGTTGATTGCAGAAAAGAACTCGTGGTCATCGAGGATCGCGAGGTGAGCAGAGATGATCTCCTCGAAATCGCGCCCAGCGGTCGTATGGTATTCCCGGACGTGTTCCTCGATCGTATTCTTGACCACCTCTACGGCGTCCTTGAGTTTCGATACCTCGTGTCGTGCGGCGCCTGGCTCCACAATCCTTACTTCACGAGACGCCCGGAGAATCGCGTCGATCAAGTGTATGTGACCAAAAGCCACGCCGGGTGAAATCGAGGTTCCGGAGAGCCTGACCTCAAGTTGATCAATATGACTATCGGTTTTCATTCAAGACCTCGAAGTCAGATTGTAATCTAGTCGCTGGTTGTACATTCCGCTGTTTCCTGAAACTCTCAACCCTGTGTTTGCAACTCTTATGTCGAACCCTCGGCTGCGGGTCGTGGGATGAGTCACTCACTGGAATACCCCCCAAAGGGATAGACAACATCGATGTTGCGGGGCGAACCGCCATGTTTTACCTTCACCCTAGT
>CBDVBZ010000043.1:0-26412 GCA_965372355.1 uncultured bacterium
GGACAAGCACTTCCGGGACAAGCACTTCCGGGACAGGCTGCGTCCAAAAGAGCGCCAGTTTTTTCTGTATGGGCTGCAATCGACATTTATTGTTACTAACACGTTATACTCACGAGACTGGAGGTCCTCGTCATGAAGCACCCGCCCAATTCCCAACCTGCAACCGGTCCGGCGGCAAACCCGGTCAATCGCCCGAGGAGCGATCCGTGGTCGATCCGGGAAGCCCGTTCGGGTGATCTGGCGACTGTGGGACGACTGCTCGAACAGTCCGACCTTCCGATCGCAGGCGTCGAAGACCACTTCAAGGCCTCGTATACGGTGGCGGAATGCGCCGGGCAGGTTATCGGTTCTGTCGGCGTCGAGACGTACGGCCGCTACGGGCTGCTGCGCTCGCTTGTCGTGGACCCCGAGTGGCGAAAGCAGGGTATCGGGCAGGTTCTGACGGAACACCGGCTTCGGTGGGCAAGACAACGCGGGCTCTCCGACGTTTTTCTCATCACAGTCGAGCCGACGTACTTTGACAGGTTTGGCTTTGAACCGCTCGCACGCGACTCGGTTCCCCAGGAGATTCGCAACTCCCCCGAGTACTCGGAGATCTGCCTGGAGTCGGCCACCGTGATGACACTCTCACTCGAGAGTTCCGACGAGGATGTGCGCCAGGGTGTGAAGGATGTTTATGCCGCCATCGCGAGAGACGTCAAGGTCAGGTCTGAGGGAAGCGAGGAGAAGTCTTCGTGCTGCGGCCCGGCCTGCTGCGGGACGGAGGAAAACACGATCTCGTCGAATCTCTACTCGGCCGGTGAGCTGACGGAGATTCCGAATGCGGCGGGCCTGGCCTCGCTGGGGTGTGGCAATCCCACAGCCCTGGCTGAGCTCGAAGCCGGTGAGGTGGTCCTCGATCTCGGGTCGGGTGGAGGAATCGATGTTCTGCTGTCCGCGCGCCGCGTGGGCCCCACGGGCAAGGCGTACGGCCTCGATATGACAGATGAGATGCTCGATATCGCCCGTCAGAATCAGAAGGCAGCCGGTGTCGAGAATGTCGAATTCCTCAAGGGAGAGATCGAGGCAATCCCGCTGCCCGACAATACGGTCGATGTGATCCTGTCGAACTGTGTGATCAATCTGTCGACGGACAAACGCCGGGTGTTGGTGGAGGCGTTTCGTGTGCTTCGACCCGGGGGGCGTTTTGCCGTGTCGGATGTTGTCGCGAAGGGAGACGTACCCGATTCAATCCGCCGCGACATCGAGCTGTGGGCGGGATGTATCGCCGGCGCGCTCGAGGACGAGGAGTATCGCAACTTGCTGAAGGAGGCCGGTTTCGAGGACATCGATGTGGAACCGACACGCATGTATACGGCCGAGGACATTGGCCTCGACAAATCCGCCGTAGCCGGTCCTCAAGGGGCTGCGCTCGACGGGATGTTTATGAGCGCTTTCATCCGGGCAACAAAGCCAAAACCTTGAGTAAGGTGCGGCCGCACGCGACGACCAAATGTGGGCATCGCCATGAATGAGCGGGACGAGCATAATCACCCCATCCACTTGAACCTGAACGTGCGCGGTCTGGCTCCCTCCGCGACGGTCGCGATCAACGATCGTTGCAACGAGCTCATCCGCCGGGGGCGGAGCATCACCAAACTGGGATTGGGTCAGTCGCCCTTTCCGGTGCCTGACACCGTCGTAGAGTGCTTGCGGCAGAACGCCCACCGGAAGGACTACCTCCCCGTGCACGGGTTGTTCGAACTTCGCAGAGCCGTTGCGGAACATCATTGTAGAACCTTTGGCATTGAGTGCACCGCCGATGATGTGTTGATCGGCCCCGGTTCGAAGGAACTCATGTTTCTTTTGCAGCTCTGCTTCTATGGCGATCTCGTGATTCCGTCGCCGGCCTGGGTGTCCTACGCCCCGCAGGCAAAGATCATCGGTCGGCACATCCACGTGCTTCCGACATCGATCGAGAACGATTACTATCCCACGGGGGATGAACTCGATGCGTTCTGCAGGCAGGATCACAGCCGTCCGCGAATACTGATTCTCAACTATCCCTCGAACCCAACGGGACGAACGCTGTCCCTAGAACGGCTCGCGGAACTCGCCGAAGTGGCGAGAAAACACCATGTCCTGGTTCTCTCGGATGAGATCTACGGCAAGGTGCACCACGAGGGTAAACATCGGTCGATCGTTCCCCTGTACCCGGAAGGTTCGATCTTCAGCGGCGGGTTGAGCAAATGGTGTGGGGCCGGTGGGTGGAGGCTGGGACTGTTTGTTTTTCCCAAACGGCTGCGCTGGCTACAGGATGCCATGACCGCGGTGGGCACCGAGACGTTTACGTCCACGAGTGCGCCGATACAGTACGCTGCCGTTCACGCCTTTCACGAGGGCCCCGAGATAAAGCGGTACCTCCGGCACACGCGGCGAATACTAAAGGCCCTGGGCACGCTCCTCGTCCAACGCCTGCGGGAGGTGGGTGTGAAGGTGCTGCCCCCGGAGGGGGCTTTCTATCTCTTTCCGGATTTCTCGCCGCTCGATGACAAGCTGCGCGGGCGCGGCATCGGCACGAGCGCCGAGATGTGCGAACAGCTGCTCGAGGACACGGGTGTTGCCATCCTGCCGGGCACCGATTTCGGGCGGCCCCCCGAGGAGCTCACCGCCAGGCTGGCGTACGTGGATTTCGACGGGGCGGCGGCGCTGCGAGCCTCCAAGGAAATCCCGCTGGACAGGGACCTGGAGGAGGACTTCGTCCGGGCTCGTTGCGAGCGAGTGGTCACAGCGGTCGACAGAGTCTGCGACTGGGCGAGCGGCTAGATCTCCAAAACTTCTGCTAGCCAAACCCTGTTTCGTCCTTCACTATGGCACGACTGTACTCGGTTTCTGAACCACGAACACAACCGTCCGAAGCGTGTGGCTCCAGCCAACACCCGTGTTGCTGCGAGCTACTCGGGAGGGGACTTGGACGCCATAACGACTGGGCAGACGCGCGTTCGTCCATTGCTGCGTCTCGCAGTATTGTTGCTATTGCTCTACGTGTTCTTTGTCAGCATCTCGCTGATGGGTGCATCGTTCGAGTTTTTTGGCGAGGGATTCGCGGAGCGGCTTCTCTCAACAACGGCAAACCCGTTCGTTGGTCTTTTCATCGGTGTGCTCGCCACGAGTCTCGTGCAAAGCTCGTCGACGACGACATCGATGGTTGTCGCGCTGGTCGCCGGCGGAGCGCTCGATGTCACCCGTGCCATACCGATCATCATGGGGGCCAACATCGGGACGAGCGTCACCAACACGCTCGTGTCCGTCGGCCACATATCGCGCCCCGATGAGTTCAAACGCGCCTTTGCAGCGGCGACCGTCCATGATTTTTTTAACGTGATTGCCGTTCTGGTGCTCTTCCCGCTCCAGCTGGGGACCAATTTTCTCGGCCGAACGGCCTCAGTTGCTGCTACGGTCTTTAGAGAGGCCGGCGGGATGAACTTCACGAGCCCGCTCAAGATGATCGTCAAACCCTCGGTTGAGCTGATCGAACGGCTGGCGAGCGACAATGGCGTGGTCATACTGATTGTGTCGATCGTGCTTCTCTTTGTCGCGTTGCGATACATCGTCGTCAATCTGAGGAAGCTCGTGATCGGGAGGGTGGAGGCCTTTTTTAGCGCGAGGCTTTTCAACAACGCGTTTCTAGCACTGCTCCTTGGGCTGGTCGTAACGGTGGCCGTCCAGAGCAGCTCGATCACGACGTCGCTCGCCGTGCCGCTAGCCGGGGCGGGGATCCTGACACTAATGCAGATATTCCCGTTCACACTGGGCGCCAATGTCGGCACGACGATCACCGCAATGCTCGCCTCGCTGGTGACGGGCGATCCGGCGGCGGTCACGGTTGCGTTTGCCCATCTGTTTTTTAATATCTTTGGAATAGTCATTATCTGGCCGATCCGGCGGCTTCCGGTTTTTCTTGCGACGAAGCTGGCCGAGTGGTCTCTCAAGTCGAAATTGATACCGGTTGCATATATCGCAATCGTCTTTTTTCTCATTCCCCTGATCTTGATCAGATTTGTGAGGTGACGTTTTATGTTCCGTTTCAAAGAACTCATCGAGCTGTGGCGATCGGACAATCTGCTGACGCAGGCGCTCAACGACTCTTACGTGATGTTGGAAAGCACCGAAGAGATGTTTATCGAATCGGTCAAGTCCTTGCGCGAAAGCGACACCGGTGAGATGGGGATGGATGTGTACAAAAAGGATCAGATCGTCAACAAGTATCAGCGGGAGGTTCGAAGCAAGGTGCTCAAGCATCTTGCTATCACGGGTGGGGCGAACATCATACCCGGTTTGATCCTGACGAGTATCGTCATTGATATTGAGCGAATCGGGGACTACACAAAAAACATCAAAGATCTCGCGGTCGCCCACCCCAAGCGCTTGAACTGCGGGAGCTACGAGGAGGACATCCGCAAGATCGAGCAGGGAGTGGCCGGGTTGTTTAAAGAGGCGCTGCGGTCCTGGAAGGAGTCTGACAAGGTCACGGCGGGCAGGCTGATCAAGGACAACTGGTGGATGATCAGACGCGCCGACGAGCTCCTCGATGATCTGATCAGAGAGAGGGACGCATCGTTGAACCCGGGGGACGCGGTATCGACGGGGATGTACGCGAGGTTTCTAAAGAGGATTACCGCTCATCTGACCAACATGCTGACGAGCGTGGTCAACCCGTTCGAGTTTATCGGATATCACGCGGACGATGAGGTGTGAGTCTTTTGCGCATTCGGCGCGAGCAGACTCCGTGGGACACAGTGCTACCTGCCAGCGTCTTCTTCGAGGTTTCTGGGTAGACGAATCGTAAAAGTCGTGCCTTCGCCCTGCCGGCTCGACACATCCAATGTGCCTTTGTGTTTCTCGATGATACGAAGGCTGATTGCCAGACCCAGACCCGTTCCGCCACCGACTCCTTTGGTCGTAAAGCCCGGCTCGAACACTTTGTCGAGATACTCCTTGGGAATCCCCTGACCGTCGTCGCTGATCGTGATCTGAACGTGCGTGTCATCGGCCGACGTCGCGATGCCGATCGTCCCCTCGCCGTCGATAGCATCGATGGCATTCGCGAGGATGTTCATAAACACCTGGTTCAACTCCTGTGGATAGCAATAGAAGGCAGGTACGGATCCGTATTCTCTGTTTACGGTGATTCGGCTCTTTGTTCTGTGATGCAGGAGCGTAAGCGTGCTGTCGAGCCCCTCGCGAATATCACTCATCGTGAGCCTGGACTCGTCGACGCGTGCGAACGTTTTGAGCCCCTTGACGATGCGGGTGATTCTCTTGCTGCCCTCGAGGGCGATCTCGACGTTTTCCCGGAGCAGCTGCATGGCCGTTTGATAGTGCCGGCTGGATACGATCGACTCCACACTGTCGGCTTTCTCGATCAGTTCCGCGAGCCTGTCCAGACAACGGCTCGACACGTCAGTGGCGCTCTTGACTGCCGCGACGGGGTTGTTGATCTCGTGGGCGACACCGGCAACGAGATCACCGAGCGACGCCATCCTCTCTCTGGATACGAGCTGATTCCGCACGTCCCGGAGTTCACCGAGAACCTTCTCGAGTTCCTGACGTATTTCCGTCTCTTTGGTGGGTCTGTCCATCATGCTCCTTGCAACGTGTCTCGCCCGGCACCGCGAAAGTGTGTAAGATTATGGGGGTATCCGTCACGAATATACAACAAGGGCCGGGAGCATAAAACGTTCCGGGCACGGATTGCGCCCGGAGCAGAAAGGGAGGTGTAGCTTAAGTGACTATGTTAAAGATAGTTGGACTAATTGTTGGATTTCTGGTTGTCGCAGGCGGGGTGCCCCGTGCGGGTTCGAACGACGCCCACACCCTGTTCACGGATCTTCTGGGCGAAACCGTGGACGATGGCCGGGTGGACTATCGCGCCTTGTGCGAGGACGATCGTCTGGAAGCGTACATCGCCGGGCTTGCCGCGACGGATCCGAATGCGATCGCCGATGACGATGCCCGGTTCGCCTTCTGGATAAACGCCTACAACGCGTACACGCTCAAGGTCATATGCGACAACTACCCGGTCGAGAGTATCAGGGACCTCCACACGGGCGGCACGATCGTCGCTCACGTGATTAAGAAAACGGTCTGGGACAAACGGTTTGTTGTGATCGGGGGCGAGACGTTTAGCCTGAACGACGTCGAGCACAAGATCGTACGTCCGAGGTTCGAGGACCCGCGGGCGCACTACGCACTGGTATGCGCGGCAAAGTCTTGCCCGCCGCTGCGGTCAGAGGCTTACGAGGGCGGCAAGCTCGACGCACAGCTGAATGACCAGGGGAAGATTTTTTTCGGTGAGCTGGAGAAGAACCATTTCGACCGCGAGCAAAGAATCGCGTATCTCTCGAAGATCATGGACTGGTACAGCGGTGATTTCGGAAAGAACGACGAGGAACTCCTGCTGTCTATCGCACCGTTTCTTGCCGAGCAATTGGCGGAGGACATCCGCTCCGACCCCGGCGCCTGGAAGATCAAGCACACGAAATACGACTGGAGTTTGAACGAGTAGTCGGAGGCGCGAGCGAAGCTCTTCATCCGGACCTTGCTCCGCTTCGCTCGCCGCCGTTAGCCGCCTGTCCTGGAAGGGAACGAAGTGGAGCGAGGGTTCTACGAAAGACCTCACTCGCTCCCCTACTCTAACCCCCACTTATTAAGAATGCTCGTGATCTCCTGCTCTCGGCGTTGGGCGTCCCAGCCGAGGATCGGGGAGGTCAGAGCGGCTGTGTCCTCCAGGACCTCGCGGCGGACGTGTGAGAGGATGAGGATCGGCGTGCGTCTTCTGAGGAGGTCTTCCAGTGTCAGCGCCATCCTGTCCCGGGCACCCAGGACAATCTCCGCTCTCGAGAACGGTAGACGCGGGTCGAGCCGCTGCGCGAGGTCGGGGCGCTCGCGGATGAGGTCGTGGATTGTGCTCAACGCGATGCCGTGGCGATAGGTACTGGTCTCGGCCGTCTCCGGATCCATCCCGAGTCGTTCTCCGGTTCGGCATGCGCCGGACTGCCACTTCGGGAAGTGTTCGCGCGGGGCCCATGGGAAACGCCGGTGGGATGTGGGCGAGGGCCCCGGTTTCCTGCCGAGCCACTCGATGACGCGGTCGACAATCACGGCGGATTCATAACGTGCGGAAGTGTACTTACCGCCGATAGACACGAGCAGGCGGTCCAGCGGAGACTCGAGCACCCACTCACGCGTCACCGACGACGGCGGTTTTCCCGGTTCGTATTTCAGCGCCCGCACTCCGGCAAACATGCCTTCGATCATCGAACGGCTCCACTGCGGCTCGCGAATGACGGCCGCAGCTTCCTCCAAAAGATAATCGATCTCGTTGTCATCCACGCGGACGTCGTCGAGATTTCCGTAGTAGTCCGCATCCGTGGTGCCGAGGAGTGTCATGCCATACCACGGGATGACGAAGAATACGCGGTTGTCTCGACGTGCCGTGATCAGCATGGCGTCTTTGGCGGGGAGCGGGGGCAGCACGAGATGCACCCCCTTGCTCATACTGAGTCGCGGAGCTCTTGCCTGTTCGGAGCCGAGCGCCGGTGGCCACATCCCCGTTGTGTTGACCACGACCGAAGCTGTGATCTCGAAAGAGTCACCGCTGATTGTATCGACGACGGTTGCACCGGTGACCTTATGGCCCGATTTGAGAAGACGGGTCGCCTTGACGTAGTTTGCTGTTGCCGCCCCGGCGGCACTCGCCCCTTCTACGATCTCGAGGGTGAACTGCGCGTCATCCGTCTGGCCATCGCCGTACGTGAGCCCGCCGGTCAGCCCGTCACCCTTGATATAGCTGTGACGCGTCATGACTTGGTCACGCGTCAGCGATTGGTGGCGACCGATGGGGTGCTTCTTGCCGGCGAGGCGGTCGTAGAGCCACAACCCCGTCCTCAGACGCAGGCGACCGACACGACTGTCTCTGTAGACAGGAATGAGAAAACGCAGCGGAGTCACGCGATGGGGTCCCAGAAGCGCCAGACGCCTCCGTTCCTCGAGCGAGCGTCTGACCAGACCAAAGTGGAGTTGCTCGAGATAACGAAGCCCGCCGTGTATCAGTTTGGTAGACGCGGAGGATGTGCCCGACGCCCAGTCCGATTTCTCGATCAACGCGACATCGAGACCCCGCAGCGCCGCGTCGTAGGCCGTCCATGCGCCGTAGATGCCGCCACCGATAACCAGCACATCGAAAGGTCCGCTATTCAGTCGATTGAGATCCCGTTTCATCGACCCGAGTTCCCGGAGTGCAGATACTCCACGATCCATCCCGGTCTGTCGGTCATGATCACATCGCATCCAAGAGCCTGCGCTCGATCGACGGCATCCGGTGTGTTGCATGTCCAGGTCATGACCGTCTTGCCCAAGTCATGCCAACGTTTGGTGATGGAAGGCTCGAGACGGGCGATCGAGGCGGAATAGGCGAAGAGGTGGTGGGCAAGCCCGGAATCATCGAGCGGGTCATGGGGAGTGTTTGTGTTGAGGACGAGTTTCCACGGTCGCTGCGACCGCCGCCGCGCGTAGCTCAACACTCCCGGGTCAAACGAGAGTATGAATATGTTTTCTCGGTAGTTTTCAGGGACCCGGTCGTCGAGCAGATCCGTGACCCGTGCCGTGAGCTCCAATGCCCGTCCGGTGCGTTGGTCTTCTTCGAACGACTTGATCTTGATCAGCAACCGGGTCCGGTGGGCGTATAAATCTACGACGTTGTCCAGCGAGAGGAGCCCTTCTCCACGAAACGCATCGGAGTGCCACCCGCCCCAATCGAGGTGGCGGAGATCCTTGTAGTCGCGCTCACCGATCGACTCGCGACGGCCGCAGATCTTTTTTACATCGTGATCGTGGTACAGAACGAGAGCCGAGTCCCGCGTCATCTGAACATCGAGCTCGAGGCCATCGATTCTGTGGGCCAACGCCGCATCGAACGCGGAGCGTGTATTCTCCGGCGCTTCGTCCATGGCGCCCCGGTGCGCGACAAGCCATGGAAACCCGGTCTCGTCTTTCGTCTTTTTCATTGGGAGGCCGTTGTTGGCGTCCAACGAACGGTTAGTCGGTGCGGCTCGTGATCTCGATCAGATGAAACCCGAACTCCGTGCGGACCGGACCGTGTGTCTTGCCGATTTCCTCGCTGAACACAACGGTGTCGAACTCCTTGACCATCTGTCCGGGCCCGAACTCGCCCAGGTCGCCGCCCTTGAGACCCGATGGGCATTTCGAGTGTTTCTTTGCTATCTCGGCGAAATCGGCGCCGCCTTCGATCTGCTTCTTGAGATCTTCGGCCGCTTCCTTCGAATCCACCAGGATGTGACGCGCACGTGCTACGGACATAGGTCGTTCCTTTCGGGTTAGTCGTCTGTGGTTTGGACTCTCTGCGCAAACACTACCACATAACCGTTGCCGTCCCGGATACCAAACTCACGCATGCCATAGAAGGTGGTTCTCATGTCGAACACGATGTCTGCACGATCCTTGATCGTCCCGTACCGGATGACCCCCAACGCGTCAAGGTCGTGAAATCGTGCGTTTGCACCATTGAAATTGCCCTTACCGATGCGATACAATGATGAGGTAAAGCCCACGTGCACGTGAGCTGCTCTTCGAGGGGGCGATGATGCGGGTGACAAGCAGAACGCTGTGCTTTTGCCTGACCTGTCTGCTCGTTGCGTCGGTGACGGGGGTGGGGGCGGAGGTGGCGACGGACGATGAGATGAAGACGGTGTGCAACAACTGGCTTGCACTTGTTGTCCACGAAACCGGTGCCTGGGCCGGCGATACCGAACCGCGTATCGCAGGCGCCCGGGATATTCTCGGTGCGAAAGGGCTTCTCCTCGCGCGATGCTTTGACATCGCTCCCAAGGGATACGTCGTTGTCCCCGTCCTGCGCGAACTACCCCCGATCAAATTATACTCCGATGGACGCTCCCTGGACGTGGACCAGCGTGATGGTTTGCCAGAGCTTCTGCGCGAGATTCTGCAACACCGGATCGATCTCTTTGCCCAAACGTATGGCAGCTTGAGTGCGTCTCAGCCGGCATCCGGTGAAGTCCTTCTCGGCCGAAACCACCGGCGTGAGTGGGATCGGTTTGCGGCGAAACCGGACGAGTTCACCGATCTGCTCTCGGCGGGTGCGTTTGGACCGATGCTGGACGCGGGTCCCCTGCTAACGACGAGCTGGGCCCAGGGTTCACCTTACAACGATCTGTGTCCAATGGGTGACGGCGGGCAAACCGTCGTCGGTTGTGTCGCCACCGCGGCGGCACAAGTCTTGAAGTATCACGAGTGGCCACCCTCGGGCACGGGTACTCACAGCTACACCTGGAACGGCGACCAGTCGTGTGGAGGCGATGTTGGTGGAGGGCTTCTGAGCGCTGATTTCTCCGACCCGTACGATTGGGGCCACATGCCGGACAGCTGTGATGCGGGGTGCTCACCCGCCGAGGAGGCTGCCCTGGCCGAGCTGAACTACGAAGTCGGGGTCGCATTCGAGATGGACTACGGCCGGTGCGGGTCGGGCACGTGGACGTTTTACGCACTGGACGCTCTGCCCGCGTACTTCCGGTATGATCCACGAATCGACGGAGAAAACCGCGAGCATCACACGGCTGCGGATTGGTTCGCGATCATCCAGACGGAGATCGACGCGGCCCGCCCGATGTTGTACCGGATCTCGCGCCACGCCATCGTCTGCGATGGGTGGCGTACGGTCTCCAGCCTCAACCAGTATCACATGAACTATGGGTGGGGAGGTTCGCGAACGGCGTGGTACACGGTGGACAGTCTCTACTGCAACTGGGATGGCTGTGACCCGATGGTTGAGTACGTGATCCGCAACATCAAACCCCGCGTCCCGGCCGACACCCGGGTGTGGTATATCAGACCCGATGGTCTGGGCGACGCGGCGACGATCCAGGCCGGGATCGATTCTGCCCTCGCGGGGGACACGTTACTCCTGGCCAGCGGCGTCTACACGGGCGGCGGCAACCGCGATATCGACTACCACGGCAAATCGATCGTCATCCGATCCGTGGTGAATGCCCCGGCGGCATGCATCATCGACTGCGAGGCGTCTGCCGGTGATCCACACCGGGGGTTCTACTTCCATTCCGGCGAGGATTCGAACGCGGTACTCCAGGGCGTCACGATCCGCAACGGGTATCTCGCGAGTGCCAATGGCGGGGGCGTGTACTGCGAGTCGGGATCCTCCCCCACAATCCGCAACTGCGTCTTCACCGACAACACGGCGGCCAACTACGGCGGCGGCATGATGGCCAACCAAACATCCGTATTTGCCTACGACTGTGTGTTTGAGAACAACACGGTCACGGTGGCCGGCGCGCAAGGGGGTGGCCTGTTCTGTGAGGCGAGCCCGGTCGTTGTCATGAACAACTGCCATTTTCGCGACAACAGGTCGCCCGGTGGTGGTGGGGGAGCGTTCTTCGCAGGGAGTGACACATCGAGCATCGACATCACGGACTGTGTCTTCTACGAAAATACGACGAGCGGTCATGGCGCCGGTGTTGGGTTTGCAGACTGCTCGCCGAGCATGACGAACTCGGTTGTACACGACAATCACGCCTCGGGCGATGGTGGCGGGCTATATATGGTGAACTCGAATGCGATCGTCACGGACTGCGAGTTTAGCGAGAACGCGGCGATCGACGGCGGCGGCATCTTCGGTGACTCGACTTCATCACCGTTCTTTGTCGATTGCGTTATCGAACGCAACAGGGCGGACGCGATGGGTGGCGGTGCCCGTCTGGCGGGTGGCACGATGACGGGGTGCGTCGTCGAGAGCGACTCGTCCGGGGTGGAAGGCGCCGGTTTATCCGTAGGTGATGTGACGATCAACACCTGTGTTGTGACAAACACGAGGTCCGGCACCCGGGGCAGCGGGATCCATGTGCGCGGGGGAACGGTCACGATCGACGGGTGTACCGTGGCATATAACGAATGTCCGACGGAGGTTGCCGGCATATTCATCGACGGCGGCGCAAACGCAACGATCACAAACAGCGTTGTCGCCTACAACGGTGGTCCCGGCAGCAATGCGGTTGGCGTGCGGTTGGGTGCGGGCTCCGTGTCGATGAGTTGCTGCGATGTTTATGGCAATCAGGGTGGAGAGTACGCGGGCATGCCCGATCCGACGGGCACGAACGGCAATCTATCGCAGAGCCCGAGATTCTGCGATCCGGTGGGTGGAGATCTCACGGTCGCAGCCTTTTCTGCCTGCCTCCCGGTAAACAACTCGTGCGGGGTGCTCATGGGTGCCCTCGGGGAAGGGTGTGCGGATCCGGTGCCGTTGACGATTGCCCATTGGATGTTCGACGAGATGTCCGGCGATTCCCTGGTCGATCACAGCCGCCATGGCCACCACGGCGTACTCCACGGGACGCAATGGGAGTCGGGGTGCAACGGCGGTGCCCTGAGCTTCGATGGGTTTGACGACTACGTGATCGTCCCGCACTCGCCCGGGCTGGCAATCGACCGCGGTACCATTGAGATCATTTTCCGACCGGCCGGTGGTTTCGGCGAGGGGGATTCGTCCGGGACGCTTATGCAGAAAGAAGCGGCGGGGTTTTCTGGCGGAGACCTCGACATATACCTGGCGGGTCCGGAGGAAGACAACGGGCGCCTGACGGTGGCGGCCGAAGACGGATCCGGGCGACACTATGTCCGCGGCGATTCGACGTCGTGGATCGACCGGTGGTACCACATGGCCTATGTGTTCGATCCGACCGGTATGCGGGTCTATGTAAACCGGGAGCTCCAGCTGGATGAGAGCACATTCCCGGCGAGCTGGACGAACAACAATCGCGACCTGGTCCTTGGATACGGTGGATCGGGAGAGGCTTTCCATGGGCGCATCGATGAGGTCAGGATCACCGAGGGTGTGCTGTCACCCGAGGACTTCTTATGGTGCTCGTGTATCGACACACTGTTGACATTGACGACGAACACCACGGGGAGCGGGTTCGTGACGAGGATGCCGGATCAGGCGACATACGTTTGTGGTGATACGGTGATCGTGACGGCGGTCCCGGATACGGGCTGGGTATTCGATGGTTGGTCGGGCGCGTTGGCCGGCACGGACAACCCCGACACCGTCGTGATGGTGATCGATACGACGATCGCGGCGGCGTTCGTGCCGGACACACTCATCATCACCGTGACGACGAATCCGCCCGGGCTGGAAGTCGTTGTGGATAGTGTCACGTACACGTCGCCCAGGCACTTCATGTCAACGTTGGGTGCGACCCATGTGATCAGCGTTGACCCCAAACAGGTTCATCAAGATTCGGTATTTACGTTTTTGAGCTGGAGTGATGGCGACTCGATCTCACATACGATTGTGGTTCCCGACTCGAGCGCCACATATACGGCCAACTACATCTATGATGCGCCGACGGGGATCGGTGATCCGCTGATCCCGGAGAAGGTTGCGCTCTACCAGAACGTGCCGAACCCCTTCAATCCAACGACGGTCATTCGATACGATGTGTCGGCAGGGGGCGCCAGGGTGAGCTTGAGGGTCTTCGATGTCAGCGGCCAGCTGATACGGACACTCGTTGACGGCAATGTGACAGCGGGCAGAAAGACGGCGTTCTGGGATGGTCGCGACACCCGGGGCAACCGTGTGAGCTCCGGTGTCTATTTCTATCGTCTGCAGGCGGGCGACCGGGTGTTCAACAGGAAAATGACGTTCTTGAAATAACTCCTTGTCTGCATCGGACCGCGCCTGGCGATTCTCAACCCGAACCACATAGCTTGTTGTAGAGCCAGGCGAAAATTATCCCGCCGATGATACCATCGACAAACCCCCACGCCAGGCCAAAGAGACTGCCGACGGGGCTGATGTTGTAACCGCGGTAGATCATGCCGATCATCGTCGGCTCACCGGTCGCACCCTCATACATGATGATCCACCACGTGACGATGAAAAGCCCGAGTCCGGCAATGATGCCGCACGTCAGTGAGAACGCTCTGAGATCCAGTTTCATCCAGTCACTCCCTTCTTCGTTCGAGTCTATTGCCGATTGAGCCTGTCCGGGAAGGGCTGCGTCCGAAGGACATCGGCCTGTCCGGGAAGGCCCCCGGCGTGTGTAACGCCTGTCCTGGACGAGTTGCCCACCAGGTCAGTGTTGCACGACATCTCCCGCGCTCGCCGCCGGCAGCGATCTGAAAATGGCGGCGGCAACGAGGTAGCAACCCAGCGCTACGGCACCGGCCGCCTGGAACCCCAAGGTCATACCGATTGCCGTGGCAAGTGGGGGTGCGAGGACGGAGGCGAACCCGTTCACTCCCCACGCCCACGGTATCAGTTGCGACGTCGATGACTCCAACCGTCGCAGCGCAGACGGCATTGGGAAGCCCATCAAAAACCCCAATGGTCCGACAAGAATAACGGCCAGGACCGCGCGCGCCAATACCGGCAGCGAGCCCGCAATCGACGTTGCCCAGCCCACAATCCACGCCTCGGCGAGCCCGACGAGGACCAGCGCGAGGATCAGGCGAGGCAACAGAGCCGATCGATGCAGCTTTTGCGCAACCACACTGCCCAGGCCCGAGAAAAAAAGAAAACCCGCGATCGTTGCCGCTCCGGCGAGCATCGGATCACCGATCAAATGGATCAGACGAGAGAACAGCGTGATCTCGAGCATGAGATACGCCAGGCCAATCGCCGCGAAGTACAACGCGGTGACGCCGAGCTTTGGGGAACGTCGGATGTCGCGGACCGAAAGCAACGGGACAATCGTCAGCACAAGACCGACCGCTGCGATGATGACCGTGGCCGCAAGGACGAACAGAAGCGCCAGCTCGGTTCGTGTGAGCCACAGATCGCCAAACGTCCGCTTGAGCTCACCGATCGCGCTGAGCTTCGTGAAGTTGCCAAAGAACGGACGGTTATCGGTTGGCGCGCGAATGTCGAACGCCCATCGATCGATAAACGTGCTCGCGTCGGGGGAGAGAAGCTGCGTGGCTGCGTAATGAAGCCAATCGCCACCGCCACCCTCGGGACCGGGGAGACGATCCGGTCGATTGAGCTCGTCCTCTCGAACACCGGGGAAATACACCGGCGTCAACTCACGGGTGCTCGCCACGGCGCGGAGCCGCTCCATCTCATCGACAGTCCATGGAGACCGTTTCACCATTGTACAAACACCGAGGAAGTCGCGGAGGATGACGACGTGCGCCTCGGGACTCTCGACACCGATACGCTCCAGCGATTTTACGATCGTGTTGAGTATTTTGGCATTGTCGCGTGGCGGGAGCTGGATCCCGCGTCCCACCGCGAGGATCCCGTTCGGCGATAGCCGCGCCAGACAGGTTGCCAAGCCCTCAACCGTAACGAGGTAGTTCTGGCTGAGCCCCGCTATGCCACCGGTTTCCACTGCCCACGATTCCATCGAGACGAGCTGAACAAGATCGAACTTCACCGTCGTCTGCTCGACGAAGTGACGGGGTGTGTTGTAATGGACGGAAAGACCCGGAAGCTCGAACACGCCACCGCCACGATCGCCGGCGGCGCTCGTGATAAGTGTGATGAGCTCGCGGTTGGGCTGGACGATATCGATGGCGGAAGCGTTGTGCCGGGCGGCAAGCCACACATTAGCGCCCCCCGTTTCGCCCAGAAGCAACACGCCTGGCGTGTCACGCACGAACTCGTAGGGCAGCGACATGAGTGTGCGGTCCACCACAAGGGCATCTTCCTTATTGCCGGCGCGGAGGAGAGAACCGCCTGCCTGTCCATCGAGAATGATCGATGTGATCGGTGGCGGGCTTTCGCCGACGGAGAGAAAGGGAATGTCGTGAAAAGCCGGCCCCGAGAACAACTCGACAACGGCCCGCGGGCTGTAATCTCGGGCGACGGGCGTTGCGTTGCCGTCCCTTTGCAGCCTGTGAACATGGGCGAGATACTTGAACGGGTCGATTCGTATTCGAGGCGGGTCGATAACGAGCCAGGCCCCGGTGCCCGCGACCGCCACGAGAAGCCAGAAAAGACGAGCGCGGTGCCGAACGCCGCCGAGCACGCCCGTCAGTGCGGCGACGCCCATCCACACGGCCAGCCACGCGGGCGGTACCAGGTACATGAGGGCGGTTGCCAACACGACACCCACCGCGCTACCCACGAGGTTTGCCGCGTAGATGGTGGGGACCCTTTGACCCGCCAGAATCAGGGCGAGACCGAGACCCGCCGCTCCCATCAGAAACGGCAACGCGAGGACGGCCCAGTACACACCCCAACGAAGAATCTGCGTCGTCAATAGTGCAGGGACGAATCGGGCTTCGACCGGGATGTGCTGGGCGAGTTGGAGGGATATCGGTATCGATACAGCGGTGGCGAGCACGAGGCCAAAGAGCGCTCCCGGCCCCCGCCGCAAAAGCCACCCTCGCAGAAAACAGAGCGCCGTACCGCTGGCCCCAAAACCGAGGAGCGCAATGCTGATTACGAGAAACGCAAAGTGATGCCAACTCGCGTAGAGGAGCACGCGCATCAGCACGATCTCATAGCCGAGAATCCCGCAGGAGAGAGCGAATACGGGCCACAGAAGAAAGCGCGTATCGGTGGACGGCGGTTGTGACAGAGACCTCACGGACGACACCTCAGTCCCGCTCGGGTTCTCGCGCGCGTCCGGTCATCGGCACGAACCGTACACCCATGACGGTGTTTGAAGTGCGCGTCCCGTTTTCGGCCTTTTCAACGACAACGAGACGCTGCACGGAGAACGTGCCGCCGATCGGTATGACGATGCGTCCACCCGGCTTGAGCTGATCCCACAGGGGTGGCGGCAGGTGGCCGGCGGCACACGTGACAATAATCGCATCAAAGGGTGCTTCGGATTCCCATCCGTAATAGCCATCCGCGCGGCGCACCGTGACGTGGCCGTATCCGTATGTATCGAGGGTGTTCGCCGCGGCCTCCGCTAGCGGTTCGATGATCTCGATCGTGTAAACACTTGGTGTGAGATGCGCGAATATGGCCGCCTGATAGCCCGATCCGGTCCCAATCTCGAGCACCTTTGACCGGGGTCCGATCCGAAGCAGCTCGGTCATCACCGCAACGATGTATGGTTGCGATATGGTCTGTCCGTGACCGATTGGAAGCGGTGTGTCGTTGTAGGCTTTCCCCTCGAGGTCCGGCGGTACGAAGACATGGCGTGGCACGCTTCGCATCGCATCCAGAACCGTTGGGCTCGATACGGGATCCCGGAAGTCCGGCGGCTGCTCGATCTGTGTCAGAACCATTCTCAGACGCTCGCGGACATGTTGCCCGGTGGCATCCGACACGGGCGGCACCCACACGGAGTCTGCTTCCCGGGGCGGGTCTTCCGTCGGCGCGACCCAGCCGACGCCTACGAGGAGAGCGAACAAAACGGCGCCGATGAGTGGTGTCTTCATAGCTAAGCCTCCGGCTGATGGCGCTTGATTCTGCGTTTGCGCAGCACGAGCGAGTACGCGACCAGGTTTATCACGATGACGGAAATACCCAGAAACAGCTGCAGTCGATACGTGAGACCGCTTGGATAGATGAGCGGCAGGATATAGTGCTCGGTAAAGCTCGTGTCGTATCCCTGCGCTCCGCTTCTGACTCGAAGCCATTGTTCGAGCGGTGTCAGGACACACGCAAGGCTAAAGAACTCGATGAGCGCACCGTAGGCGACGACGGGCAGGTGGACCCACGCAATCCTGGGCCACCGGATCGCCAGAAAGCCCCCGATGATAACAAAGGCTATAAAACTGAAATGAAGAACAACGACAATATCCGCAGCGAGACGGTAGAGCATCCGGTCACTCCCGGTCGAAGCGTCGAGTCGGCTTTCATTTTAATGCACAACGGTGTGGTTTCCGATCACAAACTGCGATATGATAGAAAGTCAGGGAGGGGCACATGCAGGAAAACAGGATTGGTGACATAGAGCTTCTATCGTACTTTCGATTCGAATCGCATCGGGGCGTTACGAATGTCGTGACGACACGTGCCGGTGGTCGCAGCACGGGTGCGTACAAATCTCTAAACCTCGGTCTCCATGTCGGAGACGACCCCGACACCGTCCTGGAGAATCGTGCGCTGCTCGCGCAGGCGCTGGCCTTCGAGCCCGAGGCCTTTACCCTCGCAGAGCAGGTCCACAAGACCAAGATCGCCGTTGTCAAATCGCCGCACGGCGGCAGGGGTGCCATCTCCGAGGGCGACGCACTGGCAAGGGCGGACGCCCTGATCACTCGTATTCCGGATATCCCCCTGGTGGTTCTCATCGCGGATTGCGTGGCGGTGTCGTTGTACGACCGCGAGCGGCAAGCCATCGGACTGGCGCACGCGGGGTGGCAGGGCACGCTGGGGCGTATCGCGGAGCTCATCGTCAAGAAGATGGAGTTGACGTTCGATTCGGATCCGGAGGACCTGGTCGTGGGCCTGAGCCCGGCGATCGGCAAGGATCACTACACGGTGGGAGAGGATGTCTTCACTGCCTACCGTGATGAGTTCGGCAGCGAGCGCGCGGTGGAGTTTATGCACGAGGAGGCCGACGGCGCCTGGTCGCTGGACCTGTCGGGTATCAATGAATGGCAGCTCCTCGAATCGGGGATACCGTCCGAGAATATCGAGGTTTCCGGTCTCTGCACGGCCTGCCATCCAGAGCAGTTTTACTCCCACCGTCGCGATAACGGAACGACAGGTCGTTTCAGCAATATCGTAATGCTCCACACGTCTTCGCGACGCCAGTACTAATCTATTAAATAACAACACATTAAACGCTGTGAGTTCAGAGTTGACAAGTAATGTGTCAAGGGCTATAAATAGAATAAGAATTCTAATTCTAATTAGCATTTGATAACGCCATGACTCGCTCAGAACTACTCGAAACCGAGAAAGCCGTTCGGCCCCCAAAGCAGCGGCGCAGCCAGGATACGATGGTCCGTATCGTCAACGCCACGGAACGCCTGCTGGAAGCGCGGGGCTTCGACGACATATCAGTGGCAGACATCACCAGCCGCGCGCGCTCATCGGTCGGGGCGTTTTATGCCCGGTTCGTCGACAAGGATGCCTTGCTCGATTATCTCGACCATGCGCACGCCGAGGAATTGATCCAGCGGGTCACCGCCTACTCGGAGGACGAGCGGTGGCGGACGGTGCCCGTCGAAACGCTGGTCGGGGATGTCATTCGGTTTCTTGCGGGCTACTTCAAGGAGCACAGGGGGGTCTTGCGCGCACTGAGTGTCCGGGCGCGTCTGCACGACGACCCCCGGTTCGCGGAGCCGACGCGGCGTGTCAACAGCCGCGTGCCGGAACTCGTTCGTCTCGTGCTATCGAGGCGGAGCGAGATCGAGCACCCCTCACCCGATCTCGCCGCGTATCTGGGATTCGTGATGGTGATCGGCACACTGCGGGAGAGGATTCTCTTCCCGGAGACCTACCCCACACACCTGCCGATCTCCGAGAGGCTTCTCGTCGATGAGCTGGGGCAGGCGTATCTGGCCTATCTCGGTGTCTAGCCGCTGTATTCGGGAGAGCCGGATGGAAACGACCGTCAGAATCATTGATTCCTTTCCACCCATCTTGCTGCCGCTTGTGTGAAACCCGCCGTTTAGCTCGTGCCCGTCGATATCGAGCAGAAACTCGATTGACTCGCGCCGGATATTCTCCGCTTCGACAATCGCGCCATCGAGCCCCGCCTCGATGACATACTCCGGGTTGCCCATCCAGTCGAGAAACCAGTTGTTCTTTCGGAGGAAGCCGTTGGTGATGAGTGCGTCGCCCACCATGCCGCTCACCTTTCCATCCGCCCGTATGTAGAGATGAATCGCGATCCGGGGCTGTTTGCACCACGTCACGATGACCGCACCGTCGCCTTGCCACTCGCCGATCATCTCGGGAGGGGGGAACGGCGTCGCTCCGGCCCACAGCGGCGGGGCTGCCGCCAGGTGGGCAACGATCAAGATTACGACCAGGTGCCGTGACATTGGTTCGCGCGACAAAGTGGTTAAACGGCGCTTCACGGGAGCTACTCGAGCACCTCGAACATGGATTCCGCGATCGCGACGATGACGCTGTCAGCGTCCTGTTCGACGATTTCGATTCGGTACTTGCCCGGTCCGAATGTTTTCCCATCCAGGTTCAGCGGGATGCTGCCCTCGTCGAGGTACCGTGGGGGGATCCACACCCTGAACAACTTCTCGCCGTGGTATTCCTCGATGATCATGTTGTACTCCGAGTCGCCGCCAAAAGGAAACACGACGTCGACATAGAGCGTGATTTGGCCTGTTGTTTTCGGAAATTCGAGTGTCTCCGCGGCCTCTTCGACGATGCCATCGATGATTCGGGTGCCCCCGATGTTGTACTCGACCCGGTTCGCTCGTAACGACTCGATATCGAAGTCATCGGGGAGGTTCGAAAGGGTCGACACGTCCGAAGGGGGCGTGTCCGATTTCTGGCGCTGGATGATGAAGACAGCGCCAGCCACCAGGATAAGAACGAGGAGCACCAGAACCGCGATGGTTCGGGGTCCTCGCGATGAAGGATTCTGCGGCGATTGCATGGTCATAAACACCAACCCTGAATAGTAAAGTCCGCTCGACTCACCGGTGTCGAGTTACACGTGGGCAAATATCTTGTACATCCAGCCCGCTTCCCTCTATTATATAGAACGATCATCCAAATACTACGCTAATCCTGCTCGTCACATCGATGGTCGATCCGGCGTCGCCCGGGTTGCCGGCCGGGGCAGCAATGCCCGATTCGCCGTGTAGCCTGTTCGGACGCTTCCAACTGCAATGCGTTGCGCCTTCGTGCATATCTTTGGTGAGAACATCGACAACATCGTTATCGGTGAACGGCCCGATCTCGGCGCCGAAGGCGAGGACGTTCGGGTGCGGGTTGCGGCGACGGCTCTCAACCGCGCCGATCTGCTGCAACGGCGCGGTCTGTATCCGCCTCCACCGGGCGTTCCGGAAGCGCTCAAGGACATCCCCGGTCTGGAATTCGTCGGACGTATCGATCAGGTGGGCGACCGGGTGACCCGGTGGTCGGGTGGCGAGAGGGTCTTTGGAATCGTCCCCGGTGGTGGCTACTCCAGCCAGATTGTGACTCACGAGAACCTGGTGATCGAGGTGCCGGAAAGTCTTAGCGATGAAGAGGCCGCGGCAATCCCCGAAGCGTTCATTACCGCGTACGACGCTCTGGTGCTCCAGGCAGATATCCAGGCGGGTGAAAGAGTCCTGATCCACGCCGTTGCGAGCGGTGTCGGGACGGCGGCCGTGCAGCTGGCCAACGTGTGGGAAGCGGAGCCGATCGGAACGGCCGGGAGCCGCCACAAACTCGGCAGAGTATCCGAGCTCGCATCTTTTTTCTCCATCAATTACCGCGAGACAGATTTCAAGGAAGCAATCGAGTACGAATACGGCAAGAACGCAGTGGATGTGATTCTCGACGTCGTTGGGGCGGACTACTGGGAACGCAACATCGCGGTTCTCGGGATTCGTGGCAGACTGGTCCTCGTGGGGCGTCTGAGCGGGTCGGAAGCGCTCACACCGCTGGGGGCCGTTATGTCGAAACGGCTCCGTATCATGGGTACCGTCATGCGTTCCCGGAGTCTCGACGAACGGATAGCGGTCACACGGGCGTTTGAGGGAGACGTCATTCCATTGCTGATAGGGAGCCGGGTGAGGCCGGTGATCGATTCCGTGTTTCCGTTTGGAGACATCCATCGCGCCACCTCGCGGATGGAAAACAACGAAAACATCGGAAAAATCGTGCTGAAATTCGAAGAACCATGACATGAGTATGCAACATTTATGGAAACCGCGGGTCATGAGGCGACCCGTCTGAACCCGAGGAGGGTCCTTGAAACGAAGTCCGAACGCTGTTTTCTACGAAGTCCAGTACCTTCGCCAGCAGCTGTTGATGCTGATCCCGCTGCCGGCAGGTCTTTTTCTGATCGGTTTCTTTGTCTATGCGATGATAGAGCAGCTGATCCGCGGGCGGCCGTTTGGCGACCACCCGATGCCCGACAGCGTGCTGCTCGTCATGGGTCCTCTGTATATCCTGCTCGGTATAGCCCTGCTTTGGTTGTATTTTGGCGGGAAGCTGGTCACGGAGGTCCGCCCGGACGGGCTCTTCGTACGGTTCTTCCCGCTCCATCGCCGTCCCCGGCACATCCGGAAGGATGAGATCGAGAGCTGCGAGGTTATGACGTACCGTCCCATCAGAGACTTTGGGGGTTGGGGGATTCGTCGTGGCCCGAAGGGACAGGCGTACAATGTCTCGGGAAACCGTGGCGCCTACCTGACCTTCAAGGACGGTAAACAACTGTTGATCGGCTCGCAGAAACCCCAGATGCTGGTCGACGCGGTTAGATCGATCCGATAGCGGCGTCCACATCGCTTCTTGACTGGCCGACCACCCATGCTCGATTTCAACCGGTTCACATTGCTGACATTCGATTGTTACGGAACCTTGATCGATTGGGAGAGGGGTATCCTGGATGCCGTGCGCCCGGTTCTCGAGCGCAACGGGGTCGAAGCGGATGATGAGACGGTGCTCGAGACGTACGCTGCCGCCGAGGCCAAGCAAGAGCAAGGTGACTACGTTCGTTATGAACTCATCCTCCGAATGGTCATGGCGGAGATGAGCCTCCGTTTGGGTTTCGATGCGTCTCCCGAGGAGGTGCTCAGCCTGTCCAAATCACTTGGGCACTGGCGACCATTCCCCGATACCGTAGAGGCGCTTCGCAAACTGAAGCGGCAATACAAACTCGCAATTGTCTCTAACACGGACGACCGTCTTTTTGAGGCGACGGCGACGCACCTGGGAGTCACCTTCGATTGGGTGATCACTGCGGAACAGGCCCGCGCGTACAAGCCTTCCCCCAGGATTTTTGACCACGCCCTCGCGCAATTCGGGATTCCACGAGAACAGATTCTGCACGTGGCTCAGAGCGTTTATCACGACATCGTACCCGCCCGAAACCTCGGAGTTGCATCCGTGTGGGTCAATCGGAGAAAGGGACGGCGAGGCACCGGCGCGACGCCACCGGCAGCGGCGACGCCCGATGTTGAGGTTGCGGATCTGAGATCGCTCATAGATCTGATGGGACTTTGAGAATCCTCATCGTGGGCTCGCCCGCCCGTCCGCGCCGGCCGGCACGATGCAAGCCCACCTTCTTGCCAGAATCCACGTAACCATTTATAACATATGCGGGTACGGATATGAAGGTCGGGCGGTGACCGAGCCGGGATCCGGCCCGTTTCGGGGGGGGGATCGGAGCCATCACTTCAACCCTACACGGTGCGTGATACAAGATATGCAACTTGTCAATTATATGGTACAATGGAAGGCTAGGGCCCCAGCGACATGGGCCGGATTCAATTTCTGCACAAGCGGTCCCCAATAAGCATTCGTGAACGATCCGACCTCTGGAAGGACACCGGCTTGCGGCGACTACTACTCAGCGGCCTGGTCGCAATTGCATCACTATCCGTCTCATGGGGCAACCTCGAGGGGCAAATCGCCGTCACCGAGGGTCCCGGCGGTGTATCCCAGGAATCGACGATTGTACCGGGACAGTACATCGTCGTGTTTCGAGATGACACACCCGCCCCCGTGGCGCTAGCGAATCAGATTGCTGTCAAACATGGCGGCGCAGTCCGCCGCACCTACCAGCACGCCATCAAAGGCTGCGCGATGAATCTGTCGCCAGCTGCGGTGGAAAAGCTCAGGCTAAACCCCAACGTCCTCTATATCGAACCCGATCGTCGTGCCCAGGTATACAGTGTGCAGCAGAACAACCCGCCGAACTGGGGGCTCGATCGAATCGACCAAACCGATCTGCCGTTAGACGATAAGTTTATCTATGGGAACGAGGCGACGGGTGTCGATGTCTACGTCATCGACTCGGGCGTTCGTTCGGACCATAACGATTTTGGGGGCCGTGTGCAGTTCGTCCCCAACGGAAGCAACGGTGACTTTGTCGGCGACGGCCAAGGTAGCGCCGAGGACTGTTATGGGCACGGCACCCACGTCGCCGGGATCCTCGCCGGCAGCTCACACGGTGTGGCCAAGGACGCGACGATCTGGGCGTTGCGTGTTCTCGACTGTAGCGGTAGCGGAACCGCGTCGATGGCACTGTCTGCGGTTGACTGGCTTACTGCGAACGCCCAGTTGCCCGCGGTCGTAAACATGAGTCTCGGGTATCTGGGAGCTCAGGCGCTTGCTGACGCAGTCGAGAACTCGATCGCGGCGGGGCTAGTCTATGTGGTGGCAGCAGGCAATTCGCTCGTTCCTTTCGACGCCTGCGGTCTGTCACCCGCCCGCGTACCGACCACGATCACGGTCGGTGCTACTGAGATCGATGACGACGAGTCCTATTTCTCACCCTATGGAACATGCGTCGACATACTTGCTCCGGGCTCAAACATTGAGTCCGCATCGCACGACGGGAACACCAACGCGACGCAGGTAAAGAGCGGCACGTCGCAGGCCGCCCCCCATGTGGCCGGTGCCGCGGCGCTGTACTTGACGCAAAACCCGGGAGCCACACCGGCCGAAGTAAAAGATTTCCTCCTCGCTGCTGCCACTGTGGGCCGAATCAATATGAGCGCCGCTAGTGACACGGGTGGCACACCCAACCTGCTCCTGTATATGGCGTCGATCGGGCCACCGGGTCCACCACCGACAAACGACCTGCCATTGGTTGCGAGCGCGATACCCGACACAATGATCACCGAGAACAACCCTCCGTTTGACTACCGGGATCTGAACGATGTGTTCACAGATGCCGAGGACGGGGATTCTCTCTCATTCTCCGTGATCAGCAACAGCGATACGGCGCTCATCGATGTGACGATTGATACATCGGACAGCACGCTGAATTTGAGCATTACGCCGGCGGACACGGGTTCCGTGACGATCGTCATACGAGCGGTGGACTCCGAACTCGGAGCGGTCCAGGACACTTTTACGGTAACGGTCGACAGATTTATAAACACCCCGCCAACGGTCGCATCCGCGATCCCTGATACGACCGTGACTGAGGATAGCCCGTCGATCGAGAACTACCGAGACTTGAACAGCGTTTTCAGCGATCTGCAGGACGGCGGTGCGCTGGTTTTCGCGGTTCACAGCAATTCCGATGCCGGGCTTGTGACTGCTACGATCGATGCCGACAGCGCGCTGGATTTGAGCTTTGCCCCAGACCAAAACGGATCTGCGACGATCGTGATCCGAGCAACCGATGCGGGCTCGCTGACGGTCGACGACACGCTCGTTGTGACAGTGTCGCCCGTCAATGACCCGCCATTTCTGGTCTCTACCTTACCGGATACACTCGTCATCGAGGACAATTCACCGGTACTGGACTTTGGTCATCTGGGCGATATGTTTGGCGATATGGAAGACGGCGGTGCGTTGAGCTTCACAATCGCCAGCAACAGTGATACAGCCCTGGTCTCCCCGACAATCGACCCGGGAGATGGATCGCTCGACCTCTACTTTGGCGCCCATGAAAACGGTGTTGCGATGTTTGTCGTCCGAGGGACTGACACGGGCGCACTGGCCGTCGACGACACCGTGATAGTGACGGTGATGTCGGTCAACGATCGACCCTTTGTGACAAGCGTGATTCCCGACACAACTCTCACAGATGGCGATTCGATATTGGCCTTTCGCGATCTTAATGATGTTTTCGATGACGTTGAGGATGGCCACGCCCTGGAATTCGAAGTGAACGGCAGCGAGCGTCCCCAGGACATGGACATCAGCAACAGCAATCCGGATCTCGTGGATGCGTCGATCAATTGGGTTGACAGCACGCTGGTCATTACAACTGCCGCCGGGCAGTCGGGTACGGCGGATATCAGCGTACTTGCGCGCGACATCCATGGCTCATGGGTGGCGGATGTCTTTCGCATAACGGTCGGCGAATTTAACAATCCGCCCGTCGTCGTCTCCGCCATACCGGATACGACGTTGTCCGAAGACGGCCCCCCGATTCTGGCCTACCGGGATCTGAACGACGTTTTTAGTGATGTGGAGGACGGTTCGGCGCTGAACTTCACGGTCTCGGACAACGACAATCCGGGTCTGGTAACCGCCGCGATCAATGGGGCGGATAGCACGCTGGCTCTGATTCTTGCCGCCGATGGCTTTGGGACGGCGACGATCACGGTACGCGCGACGGATTCAGGGACACCGGGGTTGTATGTGGAGGATACGTTCGATGTTGTGGTGACGGCGGTGAATGATGCACCGGTGGTGGTTTTGGCGATCCCAGATACGACGGTGGCGGAGGATAGTCCCCCGATTCTGGCCTACCGGGATCTGAACGACGTGTTTAGTGATGTGGAAGACGGGACGGCGCTGAACTTCACCGTCTTCGATAACGACAATCC
>CBDVBZ010000044.1:0-26156 GCA_965372355.1 uncultured bacterium
TCGCACTGGTTCTCCGTCGGCTCGGTGGTGCCATGGGCTGAGGCCGGGGTCGGCGTGGTAGCGACACAGTCGCTCGCGGAGATTTCGTATGGGCCGCTCGGGTTGGAACTGATGCGGAACGGTAAGACCGCCAAACAAGCGCTCGACGGGCTCGTTGAGATGGATGAGAACCCGCAGTGGCGACAGGTGGGAATGATCGATGCGGCAGGCACCCGCGCCGTTCATACAGGCAACAAGTGTATTCGTGAGGCGGGGCACGCGGCGGGTGAGAACTTTATCTGCATGGCCAATCTGATGGAAAAGAACACGGTGTGGGAGGCGATGGCCGAGGCGTTTCGTAGCGCCGAGGGTGACCTTGCAGACCGTATGCTCGCCGCCCTGGATGCCGCGCAGGACGAGGGCGGCGACATCAGAGGCAGACAGTCGGCGGCCCTGATTGTTGTCACCGGTGATCCAACGGGTATTTCATATCGGGATCGCGTCGTGGATCTGCGTGTCGAAGACAGCCCGAGCCCTCTGCGCGACTTGCGCCGGCTCCTGACGATTAGTCGCGCATATCAGTTCATGAACCAGGGTGACGAGCTGCTGGCCGGCCAGGATAACGCTGGAGCGCTTACCGCGTATGACAAGGCGATGGAACTGGCGCCTCACATAACCGAAATCCGGTTCTGGGTGGCGTTGACGCTTTTTACGAACGGGCAGGAAAAGGAAGCGCTCGACAACTTCCGGCAGGTCTTTGCGAGAGACAGAGACTGGATCGAGGTGCTTCGCAGGCTGCCCAGCGCCGATCTTCTCGACAACGACAACGGCGAGCTCGACCGAATCTTGAGCGTCGCCCAGTAGACTTCACGAGCGAACCACACTCTCCCTAGTGCTCCAGCTCGATGTCTTCTGTTTCCATGAAGACGTGGTCCTTCATGCGCTCTTGGAATTGGATGAGCTTGGCGACATCCCCGCGGATCTTGCCCTTGCCGCTAAAGCTGTAGTCGTGGATCGGTGAGTAGAACTCGATGCCCTCGGCGCTGGGATCGATCGTCTCTTCGGGTTGGTAGTCGATTAGCTGGAGTCCCGCGGGCAGTTTGGCCAGAGTTTTTTTCAACTCCTTTGCCACATCACGATTGAACGTCTCGAACTTGAACTCGAAGTACGCGTTCGCGATCTCCTTGTCGGAAACGAACTCGCAGTCGATATCCGGGGTCTTCTCGATGGCGGAGACCAAGGATCTGTGGTGACGCCCAGTCACGATGATATGGCAGTAATCGCCACGAAAGGTGAGGACCTCCTTGAGGTGGTGCGTCTCGATATCGTGTTCCCGGGCGATGATCACACCGGTCTTGATTCCTTTCGCGGTCATGTATCCTTCGATAAAACCCTTTAGTACCTCGGCATCGCCCTTGATGATCAGTTCGTGGTATTTCGTCGCCATCGCATCCTCCAGCGTGCTTATCTAATAAAGACCAGAGTGACCAGGACAAACAGCGGAATCAATATCGGGATCGACCACTTGAGCACATACCCAAAGAACGTGGGCATCTTGATCCCCGCTTCCTCCGCGATGCTCTTTACCATAAAGTTCGGTGCGTTGCCGATATATGTCAAGGCTCCCCAGAAGACAGCACCCAACGATATGGATTTCAAGTAGATCCCCTGTTCTGCGATCAGTCGATGAACGGCTTCGTCGTGCGCCACACCGACAAAGAACTTGCCGAGCAGGGAGTTGAAAAACGTCAGGTAAGACGGCGCATTATCCAGAACGCTCGACAACGAGCCCGTGACCCAAAAGTAATGCGCCGGTGTTTCCAGGGTCTTGATGAGAAAGCTGAATCCACCCTCCGCGCCGGCCTTGAGTATAGCGATCGCGGGGATGATCGTCATAAAGATACCTGCAAAGAGATACGCCACTTCCTTTATGGGGAACCACGAGAATTCGTTTGCCTTGTGGATCTCATCACGCGTGACCCAGAGAGAGATCAACCCCAGCGCGATCAGGAGCCCGTCGCGTAGCATGCCCTCGATCGTGAGATGAATGCCGAAGATAGTAACCTCACCCGCATGCCAGGTACCGCTCATCAACACGGCACCGATGACACCCAGCAGGAACAGGATGTTGAACGCCCCTTCGATCCTCAGCGGAACCTTCTCCCCGGCATCCTGTTTCTTCTCTTCCCGCCGATAGAAAAAGCGGTCGATTCCATAAAACAACGCGAGCAGCGGGGCCACAATGAAGAGTGTCTGCGGTAGAAGCGACAGCGTCCAGAAGAACGGAACACCCTGCAGAAAACCGAGAAACAGCGGAGGGTCCCCCAACGGAGTGAGCGATCCGCCAATATTGCTAACGAGAAAGATAAAGAAGATGATCACATGCACGTTGTTGCGTCGCCAGGAGTTGGCGCGCAGCACCGGCCGAATGAGGATCATCGACGCCCCGGTCGTGCCGACCCAGGAGGCAATCACGGTGCCGATCAGCAGTATGACGGTGTTCGTGCCCGGCGATCCCTTCAGCGTCCCCTTGATGTGAATGCCACCGGCGATTGTAAACAGCGACCACAGGAGAATAATAAACGGGATGTACTCCGTCATATAGACGTGGAGGATCTCGTGGATCGCTTGGTTGCGGAAGACGATCAGAAACGGTATCGCAAAGAGCAGGGCCCAGAAGGCGGAGACCTTGGGGAAGTGATGATGCCACCAGCGGGGCGCAAACAACGGAAAGAGCGCGATCGACAGAAGGATCCCGGCAAACGGAATCGTTGACCAGATGGGGAGGCTCGCCCCGAGCGTCTCCGAGTCGCCGTGATCCGCGTTGGAGGCGAGCGCGGGAGAAAAGCTCAATAGCAAGAGCGACACAAAGAGCAAAAGAACGGCTGCCGCCGTTCTTGGCGTGACGGTCCTGATGGTTGACAACAGAAGCTCCCTCGACGTCGCCCCACCGGCCCCATCGGGGCAAGCGCGTATCCGGCATGACTCATCGTGTTGAACGCAAGAGACTAAACCAGATAGACGTTAATCGGCAAGGAGATTCTGTGCCCGCCGCCTATCGCGGACCCATGCGGTTACGCAGCTGTATGCGAACCTCGGGATGCACCGTGCTCCCGCGCAGCAGATTCTGCATATCGGTTCTCGACAAGTCGCTGAGATAACTGAGCGACACCGTCGGCGGAGTGCGCGGGTTGCTGAGCAACGCGATCTTTGCCGGCATCGTATTGAAGAGCAGGCGCTTCTTGCCAATCGCGCGCAGGACATCCTGGTTGACCACTCGGTTCTTCGCGACTTGGATCGCACGGTCCGGGGAATTGATGTGACGGATCGTCTCGCGTGCAATCTTGAACATCGGGTGCATCGACAGGTCGAACCAGTAGTGACCGTCGCGCGCAAGCTTCCTCAACACGACCGGTGGTACCGATGTCAGTGTCGGAGGCTGGCCTTTGAGGGTGCCGATCTTGTCCTTTTCACGTCGCAGCTGATCGTGAAACTCCTGGATCACACCCTTCTCGACACAGAAGGACTTTTCCTTCTTTGACACGTAGTCGATGACGGTCTCGAGCTTCTCGAAATACTCGTCTTCCATAAAGAAGGGGAGTTCGGAGAATATGCGGATGATACCCCGCGCATAAAGAACCTCGGATCGCGAGACGAGACTGAACAAGCGTTTGTGAACGGTCTGGAAGAACAGCTTCTGAAAATCCTCGTTGTAGTACTGCGACTTGACGATTCTCTCGAGCATCGTGAGGATTACCGCGCATGGGACGGCGTGCGGCGTCGCCACTTTCCAGAATCCCTCGATGTCGACGTTGTTGGCGGCGTAGCGCCGGATCTCGTGACTGGGATGCAACATCAGACACCGGTAGTAGGTGTCTTTCTCGTCGAGCCGTGTGTGATCGAGCTCGTGCATCACGTACTCGGAGCCGCGAGCACCGCTGGCAGCTCCCGTGAGCAGATTGTGGACCTGGGCAAAACCCGCGGCCCTTTTTGTGCCTCTTTTTCTGGCCAGGACATCCAGGAGCCGGAGCTGTTGATTGTGACGCCAGTAGTCATTGATGAGGAGTATCTCGGGCCGCAACCACAGACCTTCCTCCATCAGATCGACTGCGTCGTCTTGTCGTTCGAGGTAGTCCGCAAACGCGTAGCGCAGCGGACCGCTGAGCTCTTCTATCGCGTCCTCGACATCGAGATGATCGCCCTGGATGAGGAGCTTGACGCTGGTTGTGAGATCCGTCTGATCGGCATCCTGGTTATCGTTGACGAGGAAATCATCCCATGGGCGCGTGCCGAGATGGCGCTTCCACGCCGCGTTCAGTTTGGCGTGGAGTGCCGAGATCCGGTCACCGACCTGGTATTTGAGCTGAGCGAGGATCGTATCCGCCTGGAGATGGTCGCGGGAGATATAGCCGTTGTAAGCCCGGTCGAGTGTGCGTGCGAACGCGCCTTCAACCGAACGCCAGTCGTCGTAGCTTCTTTCGATTGCACGAATCGATGCGTTGAACCCGGGAATGGCCTCGCTGACGAGTTGTTTGGACCCCAGGTTGAAAACGTCCTGATAGGCCTCGGTCAGAAGCCTCGCGCCCTTTTCGATCTGCCCGATCGGCACCGGCTTCTCACTGGCGCTTTCGAGAAGCGAGACCATCGATGACGTAAGTGACCGGATTCTTACCGTTTCGGCGGGATAATGTTCGCTCATCACACACTCCATCAACGTTGAAGTTATTATTATGGAATAAGTTACAATGCGCCTGCAGAAGAGATTGCAATTTGCGTGCCCGGTATTCGGGGTTGTGTGGAACGCCAACGTGGTCTAGGATTCGGGCGTGAGGTTGAAATGATGGCCCCCTGGCCGAGGTATGAACCGACCGAGTGGAGGAAAACCAATGAAGAAACCACGTAGGGCACAAAGTGTGTTGCTGGTTTGTCTATCAGTCATGCTGCTGGCGTTTGGCTGCAGCGATGACGATGATGGCGGGACGGCGCCGCCGCCGCCGGATACCGATCCGCCGCAGATCGCGTCGGTCAATGCGACCAACCAGTATCAGATCCAGGTGACGTTTAACGAATCGGTCGACAGGACCACCGCAGAGGATTCTGAAAACTACACCGTCTACGACGTCGCCGGAGGGCCGTCAGCTCGGGCCGGTGGTGGATCGGAAGGCGAGATCGAGCGGGCGCCTGGCGCCACGCGTGGGGTTCAGACGGTGGCTCAGGTCCTCGATAACCGAGTCCTGCTGACACTGTGGGATGACATGACCGCGGAGCCGTTCGCAATCTTTGTTGAGGGTGTCAAGGATCTCAGCGGAAACGCGATCACGACTCCGGACAGCACGCAGTTCAATGGTTCGATTCAGCCGGACCAGACGGGGCCGGAGCTGCTGACTGTGACGCCTGTCAGTGGTGCGCCCAATGTGGGCGTCGGCGAGTCGATGATCGCACGGTTTGATGAGCCGGTAGATCTCGAGTCGGCCCTCCAGGCGTTCACCTTCCGAACGGCCGGTAACGTGACCGCCGTCTCCATAATTCCGATGGACTGGAACATCTTGCTGATGATTCCGGTCCAGCCGATGCCCGGCGGCACGGCGTGTACAGCGCGCTTCGACACGGCTCTGGAGGATTGGTTGGGCAACCATCTGGCGGCGGAGGCGTTCTGGGGCTTTAGTACGACCACGGAAGTCGATGAGGACCCGCCGACACTCGTCTCTACAAACCCCGGTGATGGCGCGACCAACGTGCCTCTCGATGTCGTCTTTCAGTTGAACTTCTCCGAGGCGATCGATCCCCTGTCGGTGAGCGGCGAGGAAGGCTCGACCAGCACATCGCTCAATCCTCCCGTGGAGGGCGAACTGACGTTCTCCACGGACGGGAGGACACTCACGTTCACACCGGATGATCCGCTCGGGACCAATACGTCGTACACGCTCGTCGTTCCGGACGGAGCGGTCCGTGATCTTGCGGGCAACCCGTTGTCGGGTACGACGACGGTTCAGTTCACGACCGGCACGACGTTGCCGAGCGGATTTATTTCCGGCATCGTATCCGGTCATAGTGGAACCCAGGCGGCCAACCCGGCCGGCGCACTTGCGGTCGCGCCGACCCGGACACTGTTTTCCGATGAGGATGATGATCTGCCGATCAACGGCACGGATGAGGTCGGTCCCACGGGGTCGTACAGGGTGGAGCGTCTGCCCGACGCCTGGTACTTTCCATTCGCCATTATGGACTCGAATAACGACGGCAATCTCGATCCCGATCGAGGAGATGCCATCGGGGCGTACGGCGCCGATATCCTACAGGGGGTTTTCGACATTGACAGTGTGAACGTCGTCAATGGCGTGCCCACAGAGCCCAATGCGAATTTTCCGTTGTTCGATCCCGTAGCGATTGCCGGTACGGTGAGCTACGTGGGCACCGCGCTTAAGGATGGCCTGGTGACCATCGACTTCTACGTGGGTGTGTTCGACACGGCCGATTTCGACCCCGATACATCGATGGCGGATTATGGAACGTATCCGCAGAAAATCGCCTTCATGCCGCGCTACGCGATAAGCACGCTAAGCGATGCCGATCTGCCGCCGGGGACGTACTACGTCGGCGCCTACATGGATGTCAACGGCAACGGCGATCCTAATTCCAACGAGCCGGCTGCCTGGTACGGTAACGGGACACCGAGCCTGGTGACCGTCGAGAACGGCGCGGACAGGCTGAATATCGACATTACGCTCGAGGATCCGGGCGCGGGTGGTGGTGGAATGGGTGTCTGGCGTCAACCCGAAGGCACGGCATCGAGAGACCGTGAGGCACGGGCGCGGTTCAGGGAACACATAAACCGTATGGTGGAGCAGCTGAATCGCCAGAAATAGCACCGGCCGGTTCGCCGGCCCGCTGGTTCGTGAACAAAAGAAACGGGGCGTCCGCTTTTCCGGGCGCCTCGTTGTCATGGACAGTAGTGAAGAGCTCCCATCCGAATACTTGTTTGATTATTCCCCAAGTATCGGAGCCCTTTCCCGATGTCGTCTGGCCACCGGTGATTTGCATGACCCCAGGTGGCGCGGGAACATCATCGCGCCACGTAACGATCTGCCAGATCGAATCCCCTTGGGCCTCGGTGAAGCGCGCGGCAAACTCGGCGAACACGTCCTTGTCCTGAGTATGCGTTGTCAGGCCGATCCGAACAGCGAGACGATACGACACGGTCTTCTTGTACCACGTCTCCTGCGGGTGTGTGTTCGGGACAAATGGCTCCCACTCATCCTCACCCTCGGTGTACGTGAGCTCCAGCACAATGTCCCCGGCGTATGGCCGCCCCGTTGGCGGATTCTGATCGAAGAGTGCCTCCGTGACCGTCAGCTCCGTCGCGGAGTCCCACTGCGGCACCGCGGCGATCCCCCGGTCGATGTCGTCCTGGCCGAAATGGAAAATGAACGCCCCGGAGCTGTCGAGGATCTTCCCGAATTCTTCGAAGTCGCGCAGTGTATACGCGCGCTCGAGGTTGTAGAGGAGATTGTCGCGTTTGTCGAGGGGCTTGTAGGCGCTCGGCGGTTGAAAGACCGTCTTGACCGGGTCGTCATCCGAACAGCCGGTGAGACCGACTGCCAGTATCAGGAGAATCAATAAGAGGGCGTTTCGCATCATCTTCCACCCCAATCAGGCATTCATATGAAGTATAACGCGGCACGCAAAGAACATCAATCCCGCCGGGTCTGCGTGACCCACACGCCGATGATGATGACGACACCCGCGGCGACCATAGGGATCGTAAACTGTTCCCCCAGAAGCAGAAAGCCGGTTATGGAGGTGGTCATCGCCTCGACAAAGAGAAACGTGCTGGTGCCGACGACACTCAGCCGCTTGAGCCCCGCGATCCACCAGTAGTACGCGAGACCGGAGGGGATGATACCGATGAGGATAACGATCAACCATTCCACGTGATCGAGCACCGCGATCTCCGAGGGAATCTGCCGGCCGCCGATCAGGAGAAACACCACGAAACCCAACCCCATATGGATGGCTGATATCGGCAGGGAATCGTAGGTCGTCAGACGCGACTTGGTCATGACGGTGTAGACCGACCACGTCACAACACTGGCCAGGGCGAGCACGTCTCCTATGTTTCGGATAAATGACAGCTCGATCGGCGCGCCTCTCGAAACAAAGAACACGACCCCAATCATCGCGACGATGAGTCCGGCGACCTGTCTCAGAGCGATTCGTTCCTTGAGAAACACCCAACCCAGGAAACCCGACACCGGCGGGATAAGCGTAAGAATCCAACCCGTGTTGGTTGCCGTTGTGTGCTGCAAACCGATCACCTGAACGAGTTGGTGAAGCACGATACCGATGAGCCCGGCAAGCACGACGATCCCGATATCCGACCGGCGTATGGCGAACGACTTGCGCTGCCGGATGCTCAGGGTAAATAGAACGAGGGCGCCGATGCCCAACCGGAATACGAGGAAGACCATGGGGGCGAGCTTGGCCAGTATCAGCTTGGCAAACGGAAAATAGATGCCCCAGGCCGTGATCGCAGCAAGGACATAGAGCATTCCCGCGACGTGTTGTTTTGTCTCAGCCTTCATGTGCCGGTGTGGGTGAATGGGTGATGGTCAGCGCGGCGGGTCGGTGCAGCTGCAGGGATCAGGCAATGCCGTGTTCTTTTTTGTACTGGAGCCAGTTCTTCTTGAGATCGACGAAGTCCTCGAACGACTTGCGAAGAAGGAATGGATTGGTAGCTCTTTCGTTGCCGATCGTCGACGACGGTGCAACCCCGTAGTCGTGGCCGGGATACACCTCGATGGAGTCATCGAGCTTCATCAGCTTGCCGTGCAGGCTGTCGTATTCCTGGCGGGCGTCGTTGCCGTAGCCGGTGCCGCCCACTTTGCCGACAAAGAGGGTGTCCCCCGTAACGAGCTTGTCAGCGCCGAGGATACAGATCGAGTCACCGGTATGACCCGGTGTGTGGAAGACCTTCAAAGCGACCGACCCGAGTTCGAGCGTGTCCCCGTCCTCCACTGCTATATCAATACGCGTAGGATTCGAGGGGTGTGCGACGACCTTGCCACCCGTCTCCTGCTTTGCGCGGTCGGCGCCCCACGTATGATCATCGTGGCCGTGTGTCACGACGACGTAGTCGACGGTCAACCCGTGCTTGGTGACGAGCGGCATGTACCGTTCGGTGTCAGGGGGCGGATCAAAAAGCGCAGCACGACCGTTGTCCGTATCGGCCATGAGATAAGCGAAGTTACGATCGCCTCCGGCATCTATTTGGTAGAAGATCATGGGTTGATATTAGTGGCAAAAGGTTTAAAATGCAAGGAGCTTCCCCGGCAAGGTGATCCAGTTATGCAGATCGATCTGTTTGATACCGTCTTCAACGAGATCATGAGCTCGCCGACGTACGGCGAGTTCAAGGAACGATTGCAGGCATACAATTGCAGACGCTGCACGTTGTGCCACAGCCGGTCGAACATCGTTATCGATCGCGGCAATCCGCACTCGTCGATCATGATCATCAGCGAACGGCCGGGCGACAACGAGGATCGTGTGGGAAAACCGTTTGTCGGGCGAGCCGGCGAGTTGCTCGACAAGATGCTCACAGCGATTGATCTGGATACGGAAAAGGATGTGTTGATCACCAACGTCGTGCGCTGCAAACCGGGGGTCGACCGCTCACCGATCAGGGAAGAGGTCGATGCATGCTTTCCGTTTATGCAGAAGCAGATCGAGCTGATGAGTCCTCGGGTGATTCTCCTCCTCGGCGCCGTGGCCGTGAAGTGGGTGGACACCGAGCGCAGCGATATCAAAATGGAAGACGAGGTCGGCAGGTTCTATACGCTGGCGCGGTTTCCGGGGGTCCAGTTTATGGTGATGTTCAACCCGGCGTTTCTGCTCAGGGATCCGCGAAAGAAAGTGGTGACCTGGGAACATCTCAAGACGCTCCGTGGCTATCTGCGTCAGGAAGGGCTGGCCTGACCCGCGCACCTGGCAGAAGAAAAGAGGACCGAATGAAACACCGCCTTCTCGTGTTGATAACGCTGGTAACGCTTTCGACGCTTCTTGCCGTGTCGAGCATATCGGCCATGGGTTGGGAGTTTGGTGTCAAAGGCGGTACGACGAGCGCCACGCTGCACGGCAATGTCAGCCGGTGGATCACGCTGCCGAATTTTGACATTCTCACCGATCTCAAGGATTCGCGCACCGGTTTTACCGGAGGTGTTTTTGTCAACGTGAACGCAACTCCAATGTTCTCGGTGCAGGTCGAGGCGTTGTATACACAAAAAGGCGGCAGCGGCAGAGCAGCCTTCAGGCGAAACGGCACCGACTTCGTCGGCGCGGACATTACAATAGAACTGGACTATTTCGAGTTTCCCATCCTGGGGATAGCGACGTTTCCGGCGGGACCCGTTGGTGTGGACGGGTACGGCGGATTCTCGGTGGGATACAATTCGAGCTCGAAGGCGGTTGTCGAGATCGGTGGCACGACGAGCACCATCGACATCGGTGCGTTCGTCAAGGGCGTCGATCTGAGCGCCGTCTTTGGCCTGGGCCTTTCTTTTGGCGTCGGGTCCGTCAACATACTCGCCGACGGCCGTTTCGAATACAGCCTGTATGACATCAACAGCGCGGGCACCGGAGAAATCCGAAACGGCACGTTTTACTTGATGGTCGGAGTGGCGATCCCGTCGGGATTCTAGAAAAGCGCGGCTACCTTCAATCCAGAAACCGAGTGCAGAGAGGCGCGCAAAGAGACTGATCAACGAACAACCCATGGCGACAAAACGGCCCCCCAAACAGGAAATCGAAGCGCTAAAAGAAGAGATCCGCAACCACGACTACCGCTACTACGTTTTAAATGATCCCGTCGTGTCGGATGCTGAATACGATCGGCTTATGCGCCGTTTGATCGGGCTCGAGGCGGCACACCCCGAGTTGGCCTCACAGGACTCACCCACCCAGAAAATCGGCGCGGCACCCCAGAAGATATTCGAGGTCATCACACGCGAAGTCCCGATGCGGTCGCTCGAGAACGCGATGGACCGGGACGAGTTCGTCGAGTGGAGCGAGCGTCTCGTCCGCGAAGTAGGCGAGGTTGGCGGGCGTGACTATGTCTGCGAACCCAAGATGGACGGCGTGGCAGTCGAGCTCGTGTATGCGAAAGGCGTTCTCGCGCGGGGCGCCACACGCGGGGACGGTACAAACGGCGAGCTGATCACCGAGAACATCAAGACGATTCGGCCCATTCCGCTTCGCCTGCGGGGCGACAACCCGCCTGACTACCTCAACGTGCGTGGTGAGGTCTATATGGAAAAGGCGGATTTCGAGCGTCTGAACCGTGACCAGCAGAAGGCGGGGGAGAAAATCTATGCGAACCCGCGCAACCTCACTGCCGGCTCGCTCAAACAGCTCGATCCGAGGATAACGGCCGCCCGGCCACTCAAGTTTTTCTCGTATGGACTCGGCGGTATCTCGTTTGCTGCGCGACAAACAGATGTGCCCCGCGTCGAATCGCAGTGGCAGTTTCTCGCCGCCGTACGTGACATGGGGTTGCCGGTGAACCCGCTCGCGAGACCGTGCGAGACGGTCGACGATGTCCTCGCCTTCTATGACGACATCCTCGGGCAACGCGAAGGGCTGCCGTACGAGATCGACGGCGTTGTTGTCAAGGCGAACGAGTTTGTCGTTCAGAACGAGGCGGGTTTTAGGGCGCGTTCCCCGCGATGGGCCGTCGCCTGGAAGTTTACGCCCCACGAAGAGCGCACGCGTATTCTGGGTATCGACATTCAGGTCGGGCGCACCGGTGCGCTGACACCGGTGGCGCGGCTCGAACCGGTCAATGTCGGCGGTGTGACGGTCTCCAATGCAACGCTCCACAACGAAGACGAGATCAAAGCCAAGGGCGTGTTGATTGGTGACTGGGTGTTCGTGCGACGCGCCGGTGATGTAATCCCCGAAGTGGTAAGGCCTATCGCGAGCTTAAGAACCGGTGACGAAAAGGAGTTCAAGATGCCGAGCGCGTGTCCCGTGTGCGGGACGCCCGTGGTCCGACAGGAGGACGAGGCGGTGACGCGGTGTCCGAACTTCGAGTGCGACGCCCAGGTTAAGGAACGCATCCGGCATTTCGCTTCACGTGAGGCGATGGACATCGAGGGTCTCGGTACGAAGCTGGTGGCGCAGCTGGTCGACGAGGGGCTGGCAAAAACCGCGGCGGATATCTACCGGATTTCTATCGAACGGCTGTTGCCTCTGGAGAGGATGGCGCAGAAATCGGCCGAGAACCTGATCGAAGCCATAGAACGGTCCAGGGAGACAACGCTGCCTCGTCTGGTCTACGCGTTGGGCATCCGCGGCGTAGGGGCGACCGTGGCGCAGATTCTCAGCGATCACTACACGACGCTCGAAGCACTGATCGACGCCCCCGAGGAGGACATCGCGGAGATCTACGGTGTGGGCCCGGTGATCGCCGCGGAGATCACGGCGTTTTTTGCCGATGCAAACAGCCAGCGGATGGTGAACAACCTGATCGACGCGGGTATCACATACGCGCACGAGGTTCAGACCCGGAGCGGCGAGTTCGCGGGCGAGGTGTTTGTGTTTACGGGAACGCTATCGACGATGTCGCGCACCGATGCAGAATCCGAGGTGAAGAACAGAGGCGGCAAGGCGGTGAAGAGCGTCTCGAAAAAGACAACGATTGTCGTCGCCGGCGAGCAATCCGGATCCAAGCTCGACAAGGCAACAAAACTCGGGGTAAAGATCATCGACGAGGACGAGTTCCTGAAGATGATGGGTCGCTGACAAGACGCGGCCGTCTGAGGATCCAACAAAAAACCCGCCGGCGCGATGGCCGACGGGTTTTGTCTTTGTGTCTGCGGATGGCTCGCTATTCTTCTTTGGCCTCTTCCTTCTTTTCCTTCTTGGGTGCCTCACCACGGTAGGCTTTGTTGATAACAACGGCGGTCGCCGGGACGTTCTGGTTCCCGCCCTTGTCGACGACCCTTACTGCTGCGATCGCGTCGACGGCCTCCATGCCGTCGATCACCTCGCCAAACACGCAGTAGCCGTAGCCGCGCGCCGTCTTGTCCTTGAAATTGAGGAAAGCATTGTCCTTCAGGTTGATGAAGAACTGGCTCGTCGCGCTGTTGACATCGGAGGTCCGGGCCATCGCGAGCGTCCCACGGTCGTTCTTGAGACCGTTTTCGGCCTCGTTCTTGATCGGGTCTCTTCCTTGCTTCTTTACGAGGTCCTTTGTCATGCCGCCGCCCTGGATCATGAAATTCTCCATGACGCGGTGAAAAATGAGGCCGTCATAGAACTCGTTATCGACGTACCAGAGGAAGTTCTCGACCGTAACGGGAGCCTTCTCCTCGTAGAGCTCGATTGTGATCGTTCCCTTTGATGTCTCCATGACTACCACGGGGTTGCCCTCCTTCGCCGTTGTCGTACAGGACGTCGCAATGATACCGACGAGTGTGCCGCATACGACGATTGCCAGTGCGAAGGAAAACCTCCCACCGATGTTCATCAGGCGATTCAACATGTCTCCTCCTATTGCTAAAACGGAATCGTTGCTGAGCGAATAATCTAATCGATCACGTGCTCTCAGTCAAAGGCTTTCTGCCCGTTCCTATCATACGTATTGCTCGTAGAAGTCAAGCGTGCGCTTTGCGATGCTCTCCCACGAGAACGTGGATCGGATAAGCGCGAGTCCCGCCGAAGCCAACGACGACGCCAGCTTGCGATCCGCCAAGATCTTCTGGAGAGCGGCACCAAACTGGTCGGCATCGGATGGATCGACGAGAAGGCTGTCCTTGTTGTCATTGAGCACGTGTCGAATACCGCCCAGACGGGTTGCAACCACGGCGGTTCCGCACCCCATGGCCTCCAGAACCGTCATGCCAAACGGCTCGTATTTCGAGGGCAGTACGAAAACCTGGGCTCGCCGATAGTAGCTATCGAGTAGCTCGTCGGGTACGTAGCCGGTGAATCTGACACGATCCTGGACGCCCAGTGACTGGACGAGGTCCTCTAGCGACTGCTTGACCTCGATCTCGTGCGGCTTCGGATTCTTCGATCCGCCGCCGATGACCAGATCGGCATCCGTCTTGTCATGGATCTTTGCGTACGCGCGTATCAGGAAGTCGAGACCCTTGTTCGAGTCGATCCGGCTCAAGGCGAAGACAAACTTATCGGGAGCGTTGAGGTCGCGGTCCTTCTCGCCGGCCTCGAGCGGCCGGAAACGTTTGGTGTCAACTCCCGGCGGGATGATGATTAGATGGGGACTCTCGAAATCGTAGAGCCTCTTGTAGTTGTCCATACCATCCTGTGTGGTGACAGTCTGGGCCGCCGCCTTTCGATAGGTGATGTTCTCCCAGTGGATTCGCTCGGTGAACTTGAACAGCTTCTCCATCTCTTCCGGATCGCCGCCCATCTGTTCTTTCTTCCACGCGCCGAGCGAGTGCGCCGTGTGGATAAACGGAACCTTCATCCGCTCTGACAGATTCATCGCTACATAGCCCGCATCCCAGTAGTGGGAATGAAAAAGCTCGTACTTTAGTCCGTTCTGGTCGATGTAGGCGGCCATGTTATCGGTGAACTCATCGAGGTGCGGGAAGAGGTCTTCTTTGCGGATGAACTCGTTGTTGCCGGCCGGTATTCGTATGACTCGCACATCATCGTTGACCGGTTCGACTTCCGATCGATCGCCAAACCGCCGGGTATAGATGTCGACCTTGGGCCCCAGTTCCGCCAGAGATTTCGAAAGCTCGATGACATACGTCACCTGGCCGCCGGTATCCGTAGCGCCTAGTATCGGAACGGGATCGAAGTAGCCGTGTACGCTCAACATCCCGATGCGGTTGATTCCTGCCATGCTATATCCGACCTTTCCCGTGTTCTGTCAATGCAGCCGAGTAATCGTTGTTTACAATGATGTCAGCCCGCGAGCGGTGTTTGGATATGATCTCGTGTTCGATCTTCAGGATCTTGTCAGAGAAATCATCTATCTCATCACGTTTTCGCGCGATCCTGTCCGCGCGGGTATCCTCGTAGGTTCGATCGATAAAAATCCGGAAGTCCGCGTTATCGAGGAGACTTGTGTATGTGCCCTCGGCAACGGCCATATCGAACTGCGTTGCATCGATCGTCTCCCGGCCAACGTTGTCCTCGTCGTAGTTCACGAGCGGCTTTTCGAGTTCGGACGACGATTGCTTGAACGCGGTCACGTGTTCGTCCAGCAGCGTCAGCTTGACCTCGCCCGTGCCAACATGGGCGATGTCCTTTCTTCGCATGCTATCGTTGGTTTTGGGCGGATAGACAAAATAGTCGTCCTGCCCGAATATGTACATTGAGCGCCCGCGCTCCTTGTAAAGCCTCTGGAGCTCGACGGCGATCTCGGATTTGCCGCTCCCCGATTCGCCGGCGACAGTCAGGACGGGACGATCGGTGGCAAACGAATCCCCCAGCAGCTGAACGATCTGTTCTGCGGCTCGGGTATGGTACGGTTTGGGTACTACGCGGTCTCCAATCATAGGGGCAGTATACACTTGCCAAATGAAGAGACAAGCGCCAAAATAGGCAGTGCATATTCCCGAAGGGAGCCGATCATGCCGGCAAAGAGAAATTCCGAAGTCTTTGGTATCTTTCTAGCAATTCTTGGAGTGCTGTTTCTGCTGGTAAACAACAACCTCGTGTGGTTCGGGTGGGACGCGCTCTGGCCGTTGATACCGCTTCTTCTGGGCGTCTTCATGCTCCGGGATTACCACGCGCGCCGCAGCCCGCAGCAGTTGTTTCGTGGGTCGCTTCTCGTGTTGTTTGGCCTTTTTTTCTTCCTCTTCTCTTCAGGGATCCTGGGTTGGGACGCGATGCAAACGTTGTGGCCAACCATTCCTCTGATCATCGGTATTTGTCTTCTCATTCTGTCCTTTGCCGCTGCTGAGGCGCCGCCCGTTTTGTTTGGGATTGTGCTCATCGTGTTTGCGATCGTGAGCTATCTGGCGGAGAGCGAAGCCATCGAGCGGCGGATCTCAGAACCCTTCATACGCATCTGGCCGCTGGCGCTGGTTGGCGCGGGTGTGCTGATCTATCTGCGGGGAAAACGTGAACGGCTGGAGAAAGAGGGTGCTCCGCCTCCTGTGGCGGAAGACAGCACGCCGCCACCGCCGCCCGAAGAATCCGAATAACTTTTTGGGGAATTGAGACTCACGCAGCGCCACGGCGGGTTTTGTCTCCGCCGCGCCGGTTCAACACAGCCGCGAAATCGGCCAACTGGCCGTCTGAGTAGGTCTTGAGGTCGGTCAGGATACCCTCGAGCATCTTTCTGCCCTCATTCTGATCGAAGTCGGCTAGCGACTCCCGCGCGCGATCCAGACGACTCTCGATCTCGTCGCGTGTACGACGCATCCCGCCGTGGTCGGTGCATATGGTCAGAATCTGCCTTTCGTCGTCCGGAGTGAAGTCACCGCTCCGGAGCATATCGACGAGCCGGTCACGATGCCCATCCTGCAGATCGGCCAGAACGTGTATCACCGGGAGCGCGATGTAGCCGTTCTTGAGATCGCAGTCCAGAGAGCCGTTGGTCAACCCGACCATGTCATCGAGATCGTCGATCATCTGAAAGGCCATACCGAGGTTCCAGCCAAATTCGCCCATCGCTTCGGCCCGGTCCGATTGTTCGGTCATTCCGCCGATCTTGCAGCTCAACGCGAAAAGCGCCGCGCTCTTCTCGGAAATGATGTCGAAGTAAGTTGCTTCATCGATATCGAGGTCGAACTGATGATTCGTTTCACGGCTTTCGCCGCTGACGAGGATCTGGATCGTCCGCAGAAATTCGGGCATCGCGGCGCTAACACCACTGCGATGTGCGAGCAACAACGCCTCGGATAGCACGTAGTCGCCGGCCAGGACCGAGATGTAGTTGCCGTACTTGACGCGTGCGCTCAGCACCATGCGCCGGCTTTCGACTTCGTCGATGACATCGTCGTGAAACAGGGTGGCCAGATGGACGAGTTCCACCGCCGCCGCAAGCTCGATCAGCGATTTGGACGCATGGCCGATGCGCGAGCCGTTGGACGCCACCGCCGCGAGAAACATGAGCATGGGTCTCAGGCGTTTCCCACCGTTGCCAAAACTCTCCGCCGCGATTCTGGCTTCGCGTATCTGGCTCGTCTTCAGGACATCGAGAACCTTCTGGTTGCAACGCTCGATGACCGGCTGTACCGCTTCGTATTTTTTCAATGCTTCCTTCATGTGTCTGACTACCGGGTTTGTGCCTCGACCGTCTCCACGGAGCGGGCCGCAGAATCGTCGTCTCCGATAAACGTGTCAAAGATACCGGCGATTGCCTCCATAAGGTCCTTTAGCTCGCGGAGCTTCTCCGTGCTTATGACGATGCCGCTCTTCTCGCCCGGGTTCGACACGGACGAGGCGGCTTGAATCGCATCCTCGACAATCTTGATCGCAGGGTCCAACTCGCGCCTCTTCTTCTTGGCGGCCAGGCGGCGGGCCACGAGGCCGAGATCGGTCTCGGCGGCGTAATAGTCCTTGCGGTCACCGGGGACGATCACCTTGCGGACGACCCCGAGGTCCTGGAGCGATCGGACGTTGAGACTGATATTGCTTCGGCTCGTCTTCAGCTTCTCCGACATGTCCTCGAGACTGAGCGGGTCGGAGCTCAGGTACAGCAGCGCCTGTATCTCCGCGCTGGCCTTGCCGAGACCCCAATACATCCCCATGCGCCCCCATCTCTCGATAAAGACGTCCATACCGGCTGTCGGCGAAGAATCCATGGAATCCACCTGTATCTAATTCCAACAAAAGGGATTACAATCATTTCTGAACGTGCTGAAATAAGTTAAACATGAGCAGGGGGGCCTGTCAAGCGGTTTCGGGAAACGCATGATACGGACGGGGCAAAACGGGGCTAGCCGTGGATCACCCGGCGGGCGGTGACGTAGCGGGGCTCGAAGTAGTCGTCGTCCAGTTCGTCGATCCGAACCTGGCGGGCGCTGGTGGAGGCGTGGATAAACCGGCCGCTGCCTATATAGATCCCGACGTGGGACACGGTCTGCCGCCCCGTTTTGAAGAAAACGAGATCGCCCGGCTCTACACTGGAGCGATCGACGGACTCGCCGGCGCGGCTCTGGTCGCGGGACGTCCGGGGTAGCCTGACGTCGAAATGGCCGTACACATTGATCACAAGCCCGGAACAGTCCATTCCATCGCGCGTCGTCCCTCCGTTCCGGTAGGGTGTCCCGAGGAAGCTCTTTGCGTACTCAACGATTTCTTGCCGTTGTGGGTCACGCGATTCGGGTCCGTAGCTTCCCGGGGACCCGCGGAACTTCGGAGCACTCGAGCACGAGGCCAGGAGAAGTATGGCAAACATCCCCAGGAAGGCGTGTTTCTTGCTGTAGGCTATCACGTTCCGCTTCTCCGCTCGTCGAATTGGCCAGCGCCGAGCGCCGCCGGAGATGACAACGCTCGACAACAATGGTGCATCATCATCGGACATTTCGCAAGTCTCATGCCTCCAACCCGGGTACACGGCTGGCCACCGATGGGCGGTAAGGTTTGACAGAAAACGCGGCAAGCCAGTATAGCTAATAGGGAAATCGAATCATTTTTTCCACGGGGGCCAGTCATGACGTACGAGATCGATCGCGCTGCCGTTATCGGTGCCGGTGTGATGGGCGCAACGCTTGCCGCCCACCTGGCCAACGCGGGTATCCCGACACTCCTGCTCGACATCGTACCGCCGCCGCAAAGCGGCGTAAAAGGTGACCCATCGTCGCGCGATTACCGCGATGCGTTCGCACGCGCGGGGGTCAAGAAAGCCCTTGCCGCAAAACCGCAAGCGTTCTATTCACGAGACAAAGCCCGCCTGATCACACCTGGCAACATGGAGGATGACATCTCGGAGCTCGAGGGCGTCGATTGGGTGCTCGAGGCCGTGCCCGAGACACTCGCGATCAAAGAGGCGGTGTTCAGACAAATCGAGCCCCATCTGAGCGATCGGGCCATTCTTTGTTCCAACACGTCGGGCCTCCCGGTGGCCGAGATGGCCGCGAAGCTGTCCGACTCGGTGAAAAAGCGTTTTCTCGTCACCCACTTCTTCAACCCACCCCGCTACATGCGCCTCCTCGAGATTGTACCCCACGATGGTACGGAGGCCGGTGTCACAGAGTTCATACAGCGGTTCGTCGAAGACCGGCTTGGTAAGGGTGTCGTGGTCTGCAAGGACACGCCGAACTTCATCGCAAACCGGATCGGTATTTTCTCGGTGGCCTCGGCGTTGAGGGCGCTGGCTCACGACGGGTACACGATCGAAGAGGTGGATACCCTGACCGGTCCCGTTATCGGCCGGGCAAAAAGCGCCTCGCTGAGGACGGCTGACCTGGTCGGGCTCGATACGCTGGCGCACGCGGCAAAGACCGTCTACGACGGCGCCCCGTCCGACGAGCGACGCGACTATTTCAAGCTGCCCGGTTTTGTCGACAAGATGATCGCGGATGGAATGCTTGGAGAAAAGACGGGGAAGGGATTCTTCAAAAAGACCAAGGTAGAGGGGAAAACAAAGATACTGACGCTCGATGTCGACAAGTTCGAGTACCGTGATCGTAAGCGTCCCTCCTTTCCGTCAATCGAGCTCGTGCGGAGCATCGATGATGTCGGCGAACGAATCGTCACGCTTCTAAAGGGCAAGGACCGCGTCGCTGACTTTTTGTGGAAGACATTGTCGGAGACACTCGTGTACGCGGCCAACCGCGTGGGCGAGATTTCCGACAGTATCGTCGATATCGACAACGCGATGAAGTGGGGATTCAACTGGGAGCTTGGACCGTTCGAGCTGTGGGATGCACTGGGTGTCGAGACGATCGCCAAACGTCTGGAGAAAGAGGGCCGGGAGATCCCGGAGATCGTCAAACAGGTTCTGCAGTCGGAGTCCAAGACGTTCTATGACCACGACAAGGACCACAACCGCCGGTACATCGCTGTTGGTGGTAAGTACGAGCCGTATCCCGAGCGCGAAGAGGTGATCGATCTACGCGAGCTCAAACTCCGGAACAAGGTGATCAAGAAGAACGCGGGGGCGAGCCTTATCGATATGGGTGATGGTGTGCTGTGCCTGGAGTTTCACTCCAAGATGAACGCGATCGGGGCGGACATCATCCAAATGATCAATTTCGCCGTCAAGGAGACGGAGACGAATCACGATGCCCTGGTGATCGGCAACCAGGGTTCGAACTTCTCCGTTGGCGCCAACCTCATGCTCTTGTTGCTCGAGGCACAGGATGCCAACTGGGAGGAGATCGACTTTACCGTCCGCGCGTTTCAGCAAGCCAATCAGAAGTTGAAATACTGCAAGCGTCCCGTTGTGGCCGCTCCGTTCGGGTTGACGTTGGGTGGCGGATGCGAGGTGTGTCTTGGCGCCGGGCATGTGCTTGCCTCGGCGGAGACCTATATCGGTCTGGTCGAGCTCGGCGTGGGATTGATACCCGCGGGTGGGGGATGCAAGGAAGTTCTCGTTCGCAATATGGAAGCGCGGCCGCCCGTCGATGACCTCGATCTGTTTCCATTCGTTCGTGCTGCGTTCGAGACGATCGGTATGGCCAAGGTGGCGACCAGCGCGGCAGAGGCGAAGCAGCTCGGGCTCATGCGCGCATCCGATGGTATAACGCTCAACCCCGGGCAGCTGCTCTATCGGGCGAAAGCGATGGCGCGGGGTCTCGCGTCGCAGGGGTACCGGCCGCCTGATCGAACGACGACGGTGCCCGTCGTCGGCACAAACGGGTTGGGTGCGTTCAAAGCGTATCTCTTCCAGATGGAGGAGAGCGGTTTCATCAGCGAGTACGACGCATACCTCGGGGGTCAGCTCTCAACGATCCTCTGCGGTGGGGAAGTCCTGCAGGGTACGGAAGTCACCGAAGACTATCTCCTCGATCTCGAACGCCAGATGTTCTTGAGACTCTGCGGCCAGCGTAAGACGCTTGAGCGAATCCAGCATATGCTGAAGAAGGGCAAGCCGCTCCGTAACTAGAAGTAGCGCGGACCTCGCGGCCGCGTTACATGCGCCAGTTGGAGTCCTTACCAGGACAGGCAGACGCCCCTAGGGCGCAGCCCTTCCAGGACAGGCTCAACCGGGCGCAGCAAAATCACGAGAAAGGTTTTGTCATGGGTGATGCATACATTCTGTCCGCAGTTCGGACGCCGATAGGAAAGGCAAAGAAGGGGGCTCTCAAGGATACCCGGCCCGATGATCTAGCGGCGCTCGTGATCCGAGAGGCCATTGAGCGAGTCAAAGGGCTGGACGCATCGGATGTCGATGACGTCGTGATGGGTTGCGCCGCGCCCGAGGCCGAACAGGGTCTTAATGTCGCCCGTCTGGCGGCACTTCAGGCAGGAGTGCCCGATACGGTCTCGGCGATGACGATCAACCGTTTCTGTGCGTCGGGTCTCGAAGCGGTTAACTATGCAGCTTTGCGGATCCGGATCGGTGAGGCAAGTCTGATGGTTGCCGGTGGCGTGGAATCAATGAGCATGATTCCAATGGGCGGCCACAAGATATCACCCAACCTGAGAGTCGTCGAAGAACACCCCGAGTTCTATATTGGGATGGGGCTGACGGCCGAGCGCGTTGCATCACAGTACGAGATCGCGCGTGAGGACCAGGACAAGTTTGCGCTGGAGAGCCATCAGAAGGCAGCCCAGGCGATCAAGGACGGCAAGTTCACCGAAGAGATCGTTCCCGTCACGGTGCGGACACCAGTGATCGGCAAGAATGCCAGGGTAAAGGTCGAGGAAAGTCTTTTTGAGATCGACGAGGGACCACGCGAGGACACGACGCTCGAGGCGTTGGCAAAACTCAAACCGGTCTTCAAGGTTGGCGGGACGGTGACGGCAGGCAACGCGTCACAGATCAACGACGGCGCGGCGGCTCTGGTCCTTGCCAATGAGGAAATGATGAAGAAGCTCGGTGCCACGCCGATGGCACGGTTTGCCGCGTATGCAACGGTTGGTGTCGCGCCGGAGATCATGGGGATCGCACCGGCCCTCGCCGTGCCAAAGGTCCTCAAGCTCGCGGGACTTGGACTGGAGGATATCGGGCTCATCGAGCTCAACGAGGCGTTCGCCTCGCAAAGCGTTTATGTGGTCAACAAGCTGGGGCTCTCCGCCGATCGCGTAAACGTCAACGGAGGTGCGATCGCGCTGGGTCATCCGCTCGGATGCACCGGTGCCAAGCTCTCCGTGACGATTCTTCACGAGATGAAGCGGAGAAAAGAAAAGTACGGAATGGTAACGATGTGCGTTGGGGGTGGGATGGGGGCTGCGGGGATATACGAGCGGATCGTGTAGCGACGGCAAAACGATCCGCCGCCCATGACAAAAGGAGACGCTGCTATGGCGACCGATGTGAACAAGAAGGGCGGGGGTTTTCTGATTGGCGAGACCGACCCGGAGACCGTGTTTACTCCTGAGGATTTCAGCGAAGAGCAGAGGATGTTTGCCAAAACGGCCGAGGACTTCATCCAGGGCGAGGTTCTGCCGAACATGGAGAAGCTCGAAGCCAAGGAACCCGGCCTGACCGTGAGTCTCCTGAAGAAGGCGGGTGAGCTAGGTCTCCTGATGATCGACGTTCCCGAGAAGTACGACGGTCTGGGACTCGACAAGGCGACATCGATGCTCGTCTCCGAGATCATCTCCAAGGGCGGCGCGTTCGCGGCCAGCTTTGGCGGGCATGTGGGTATCGGTACGCTGCCGATCGTCTACTTTGGCACGGATGAGCAGAAGCAGAAGTACCTGCCCAGGCTCGCGACGGGTGAGATCCTCAGCTGCTATGCGTTGACGGAAGCGGGCAGCGGGTCCGACGCGCTGGCTGCGAAGTGTCGTGCCGACCTGTCGGACGACGGTACGCACTACACGCTCAATGGCGAGAAGACATTTATCACAAACGGTGGCTTTGCGGATCTCTTTATTGTGTTTGCCAAGATCAACGGTGAGGACTTTTCCTGCTTTATTGTGGAGAAGGATTTTGGTGGCGTCACCATCGGTCCCGAAGAGAAGAAGATGGGAATCCGGGGATCGTCCACCGTGCAGTTCTTCCTCGATAACGTCAAGGTGCCGGCCGAGAACCTCCTCGGGGAGCAGGGCAAGGGGCATCGTATCGCTTTCAACATCTTGAATGTAGGACGGTTCAAACTGGGAGTCGGATCCGTGGGCGCCGCCAAGCTGGCTCTTGATGACAGCATCAAATACGCCAACGAACGGCATCAGTTTGGGAAACCCATCAGTTCGTTTGGCCTGATCAAGAACAAGATCGCCGACATGGCGACCGGTATCTACGTTACGGAGAGCATGTCGTATCGGACGGCGGGTTTGCTCGATGAGATCCTCTCGCCGATCGACAAGGAAGCAGCTGATTTTTCCCTGCAGACCATGAAGGGCATCGAGGAGTACGTCACCGAATGCTCGATCATGAAGGTCTGGGGGAGCGAGATGCTCGATTGTGTCGTCGACCATGCCGTTCAGATACACGGCGGTTACGGATACGTCGAGGAATACGCTTGCGAGCGCTACTACCGCGACTCGCGCGTGGGGCGGATCTACGAGGGCACCAACGAAATCAATCGCCTGTTGATCACCGGTATGCTTATCCGCAAGGCCATGAAGGGGCAGCTGCCACTGCTCGATGCCGCGAAAAAGCTCCAGGCGGAACTGCTCGAAATGCCGGGCTTCGATGACTCGGAACCCGAAGAACTGCTCGGCGAGGAAGCCAAGCTGATCCAGAGCGTCAAGAAGGTGGCGCTGCTGGCGGCGGGCGTGGCCGTGCAGAAATACATGGACAAGCTGAGCGACCAGCAGGGGGTGCTGGCCGGTATCTCCGATATCATCGCCGCCGCATACGGTATGGAGTCGGCGTGGCTGCGGGCGGTAAAGATGGCGGCGTCCAGGAGCGAGGCCGAGGCCGACGCGGCCATCAAGCTGACCCGGCTCTTTGTCTACGAGACCGTCGGCAAGATCGACCTGGTGGCGAGGGAAGTGCTGGCGGCCTGCTCGGATGGCGACGAGCTCCGGACCATGCTGGCGGCGCTGAGACGTCTGACGCGTTACATGTCGATCGACACGCTCGGTCTGAAGCAAGAGATCGCCGATTATTTTATCGAGAAGGAAAAGTACGAAGTGTAGCGCCGCGTACTTTCAGGTGGGTAAACAAGAATGCCGATTGCGACCGCCGTCCGCGGTACAATCGGCATTGTTTATGTTGGCCATGACCCCCGCTCTCCCCGCCGACACTTCTGGATGGGTGCCCCTACGACTGCTCGATAAACGATGCCGAGCTCAACAGGGATCATGACCCAGCGAAGCTTTCGATACCTATTAACTGAATACCATCCCACTTGTCAACTCAAACCGTCTGTCGGTGTCTGGTCATGCGTAACCAGATGCAACTTAGTAAGTTAAGCCATGGGTCGTTCTTCCTGAACCGGATCGAGCCGGGTCAGCTCATTTCGCGATGACCGCTGCGAGCGTGACGTATCTCACATGCGTCGGTGTGAAGTATCCATCCCATGCGACGTATTCGAATGAAACCTGTGCCCCGAGATCAAATCCCCCGAGTCGGTACATGATCTGGGTCGAGAGATCGAACTGAAAACTCCCGTGCGCGATCCCCTCACCGCTGTTTCCGTAGATGATGTTTACCAGTATGCCAAAGCCAAGGAGGGGATGAAGGTACGCCCTGGGACCGAGATCGAACCGTCTCCCAACCATCAGCTCATTGAGACTGGAGATGTACTGGCCCATGTTGCGGTAGAAGCGTTCGTCATCGGGCGACGGGTTGTCTCCAAAATGAATGTCCTCTACGCCGTGAAACGCGACACGCCCCTTGTAATGGAGTCCCCACGTACGCACGTAAACCGGCAAAATGAATCCCACGGAGACACCCAGATCATCAACCTTGTACGTCGTGAAGTTGTTCTGAAGCTCGAGGTCATTCAAGCCACGGTTGACACCGACGAAAAAGGATCCGATATCCTGTCCATGCGAAACCGCCCTGGCAGCTAGCATGAACATCAGGCAAAGAAGTATCGTTGCGCACACTCGTTTGCATGATCGCATGTCGGATATTCGCTCCCCTCAAGATTAGCTAAAGCTGCCGGGTGCACGCCGACGATCACGATTCTTCATAACCAGGACGATTCCTGCAATCGGGGCCAGAAAGAGGGCAAAGAAAAACCAGAGCCAGGGATTGCGATTTGAGTTGCGTGCCCAGGTCGCACAGTATATCCCAAAAAGAAAATTAACATAACCGACTGTCGCGTAGTTCTCCTGCAAGTCATACCTCCTAGTTCTGTGTCTCCAGTTTTTCTATCCAGTCGCGAGCGGGACGCATGTTTGGCATGATTTCGAGACATTTGCGATAGTAGCCAATCGCCATCCCCCGGTTGCCTCGCTCACGGTGCAGGTTGGCAAGCCGCCAGTAGCCATCCAATAACATCGGCATAACGTGTTGCGGTTCTACTGCGGCGCCCCAAACCATCGTTCACTCTTTCTCACCGCCGCAGGGCGCTGGCTGTAGCGGCGGTCATCCGTCCTGTTCTCTAATCGGCATGGCAAGCATGTATCCGCGCTCTTTTCCCACTACTCTAGAAACATGTCCCTTCCCCGTGGTGTCTTCTACAAGAATCACCGAACCTGGACCAAACTGGCGAACCTCGCCATCCGTAACTTCAACTTCGAGAGTACCCGATAGGCAAAACATGTACTGCTTGCGCGGCGCGGGATGCCAGTCACCAAACCAGCCAGCGGGACTCGATATTATGACAAATCCCTCTACTCCGACAAAATCGGTCACGGAAATCGGAGGAGTTGGGGGCGCGTAGTCCTTCAACTCGAACGGAATCTCCACGTCAGAAAAATGAGAACCGCCTTCTGAATCAGAATAGAGTCTAGTGATCGATAGTGGTTCAGATACTGTTACGCTTGCTGGTACATCTTGACCATACGCCGGACTGATACCGACAATGGTTGCCAACCCGGCAATTGTGAGATGCAGATTGAATATTCTCACCATTTCGTCTCCTTCGATTCGCCTAACGTGCTGCCGCGGTGCGGCGGCGCCGGCAGCAGCCGCGGCAAGTTAGGCGATACGTGTTCTTTCACGTCGTTCTATTCTATGGCCC
>CBDVBZ010000045.1:0-24905 GCA_965372355.1 uncultured bacterium
CCGGTGGGAGTGGCGCCCGATTCACCCACGAATGTGGGGCCCGGGATGGGCGTGAATTGGCGAGGTCCGACGGTCGTGACGGGCGGAGGTGTATAGTAATAATTACAGGTTGTGTCATGTTTGTTTTACGCGTGTAACGGCTTTGGTAAGTAGCATATATAAGACTGAGCTCTTCTGGATGTCAAGTAAAGCTGACACTTTCGAGTTGCAATCTCGGGAATATGTGCTATTTAAAGAAAGAAGAGGGTAGTAACGTATTCAAAAAGAATGCATTAGGAACTCTGGCACGCAATGGGCAACTGTGGTACATCCCTTGCCCTACCGGGTGTGTAGACAGCGAAGCCAAGCGAGTAGTCGTGAAAGACAGTGACGTTCGAGAAGAGACCGGAGGTGATTGGAATGAAGTATCTCATCGTTTCCCATGCGGCAATTCTCTTCGCCATCCTCACGCTCTTCGGAAAGAGCGTATGGTTTCAATAGAGGGTGAAGCCCGAAGGGGCCTGCAGCCGCAGGCTCCTTCGGGAATGTCTCGGTTTGCGATCAACCCGTGCGCGTCAGCCTAGGAGGAAATCCGATGGCAGAGAACAAAGACAAAGAGCAACCGGACGGCAAGGAGCCCCGCTCCCCCGATATTTTTGGCGAGTTGGATTCCCGCTTGAGCGACATGGTGGGAGCCGGTGGCGATGGGGTCGACACCCAGGATCTGAAGCGGAGATACGCGATTATCGAAACGCTGCTTTCCGTCAGCACGTCGATCAATTCCACGCTGAATATGGAGCAGCTCCTGGAGAGAATCGTCGACGCCGTAGTCAATATCACAGGCTGCAAGAACGGTTATTTGATGCTGGCCGAGAAAAAGGGAGGGCTCTCTGTCGCACTTGCGCGTTCCAGTGGGGGTAAGGCAATGGCCCACAAGGGTTTTGACGTGAGCCTCAGCGTGATAGAGAAGGCGGCGTCCACCGGCGAGCCGCAGCTCGTGAGCGATGCGCAGGAAGAGGAAGACCTCAAGGACAAGAGAAGCATTATCGATCTCAGAATCAGGACCGTCATTTCCATTCCCCTAATGTTCGAAGGCAAGCTCGTCGGTGTCATCTATGCGGACAGCGACGCAATATCGGAGACGTTCAGCCGTTCGGACCTCCCAATTCTGAACGCTTTTGGCGCCCAGGCGGCCGTTGCGATCGAAAACGCGAGGAGCCGCGGTGAACTCGAGAAGATAAAGACCTCGCTCGAGAAGCAGAACGTGTCGCTCCGCCAGCAGTTGTCGGAGAAATACGAGTTTCCCGGGATCATCGGCCGCAGCCCCGCGATGCAAGCCGTCTTCGCGGTCGTCACCAAAGTGGCGCCGTTGTCGACAACGATCCTGATGCAGGGCGAGACCGGCACCGGCAAAGACGTCATTGCGAAAGCAATCCACTACAACAGCAATCGCAAGGGCCGTGCGATGGTCTCGGTCAACTGCGGGGCTCTTCCAAAAGCGATCCTCGAAAGCGAGCTGTTTGGATACAAAAAAGCGTCGTTTACGGGTGCGGAGGAGGATCGCGGAGGACTCTTCGAGGCGGCCGACAAGAGCACGCTCTTTCTCGACGAGATCGGGGACATGCCGACCGACCTGCAGGTCAAGCTGCTCCGGGCTCTGCAGGACGGGGAGGTACGCCGGGTGGGAGACAATCGGCCGATCCGGGTCGATGTCCGAGTGATCGCGGCGACCAACCGTGAACTTCAGAAGGCGGTCGAAGAGGGGCGATTCCGGCACGATTTGTATTATCGCCTGAATGTTGTTCCCATCTTCTTGCCACCGCTGCGAGAGAGGCAGGAGGATATCCTTCCGCTCGCCGATTTCTTTCTCGACAAGTTCTCGAAGGAGATGGACAGGCATAAGCCGGTTCTGACGAGATCGGCGAAAGAGATGCTTCTGACGCACGGCTGGACGGGCAACGTCCGCGAACTGGAGAACGCGATAGAAAGGGCGCTTGCCCTGAGCGAAGGCAAGGATACGATCGATGTCGATCAGTTCGAACATCTGATCGACAGAAAGAGCCTGTCCGCCGCGCCGGACAAGGAAGCCCCGTTCAAGGCGATGCAGCAAATGTGGGAGAAACAGTTTTTGCGGAAGATGCTCGTTCGCAACTCCTGGAATGTTTCCAGGACGGCGGTCGTGCTAAAGATCAGCCGGCAGCAGCTCCACAACAAGATCAAGAAACACAGCCTGGGTCCCGAGATCTGAGCCTGGGCCCTCGTTTGTCCTCATTGTTGATTCCGACAAAATGATGGTGGCGTAGTGTCTGGTTCACGGATGCAGCATCGTGATGATCCAGTCGTTGCCACGGCGGGTGTAGAGGTAACGTTCGTGAAGACGGTGAGGTTTGCCCAGCCAGAACTCGATGCGGTCCGGCACCAGCCGGAACCCCGACCAGTTGGGTGGTCTCGGCACATCGCGATCTTCAAATCGCTTTGCCTCCGATCCGAATGCCTTGCGCAGCTCCTCTGGAGAACCGAGTTCGCTGCTTTGCCGGGAGGCCCACGCCCCGATCTGGCTCTCACGGTCGCGTGTCGCGAAATACGCATCCGCCTCGGCATCGCTCACCGGCTCGACCACGCCCTCGATCCGTATCTGCTCTTGTAGCTGGGGCCACCACAAACACAGGGTGACATTCGGATTGTTCGCGATCTCACGGCCCTTGCGGCTGTCGAGATTGGTATAGAAAACGAAACCCCTCTCGGTAACCTCTTTAACCAGGACCATCCTTGCCGACGGTCGCCCATCCTTGCCGACGGTCGCGAGTGCGGCGGCGTCGAACAGCTCGGCTCCGGCCTCCCGGGCGCGCGCGAACGCTTCATGAAAACGTTTGATCGGGTTATTTTCCATTTCTCTCACTATTTCTGAAGCTCGATGTAGTGAAGGGTTCGCCCGCCTGACTCATACTTGAGCTCGTAGTTCGTCTTAACCCGTGCGTCAAAGAGCCTTTTGTTTGCCGTCTCGTCGACATGACGCCACTGTACGCCGCTCTGCACGATCGCGGTTCGCATCTGCACGTAATAATCGTGATAGTCCGTCGCCAGCTCGATGAGACCGCTGCCGGTGAGTCGGGAGTGAAGCAGACTGAGGAAGTCCCCGGTGATCAGACGGCGTTTGCGATGGCGGCGCTTGGGCCACGGGTCGGGGAAATACACGTGGAAGATCGAAACGCTTCCTCCCAGCATCCCGAAACGCACAAGTTCCTTTGCATCCGATTTGATAAAGCGGATGTTTGTCAACCCACGTTTGCCGCTTCGCTCGACGCCGTACTTCATCCATTTCCACACGACATCGATCCCCAGAAAGTTGATGGCGGGGTTCTCCATGGCACGCGCGATGAGAAACTTGCCTTTTCCACAACCAATCTCGACCTCGACGGGATGATTGTTGTCGTAGATGTCGCACAGCGACGGAAATTCCCTCGGGTCCTCCCGGAGCAGGACATCGGGTGTGTCTGTATGTGGGCTGACTCTTTGCTGGTGCATGGTCCTCTCCCGGATGCCGGTTGAGCTGCGCCCCCTTTGCGGGTCCTGCCTGCCTGTCCTCTGAAAGAGGGTCCCCGGAGGGGGTCGCCGAACAGCCCACCCGTGCTCGCTAGCGCCCTTCCAGGACAGGCTGCGCGCGGAGCGGGGGCGCCACCCGCGAACGGCGTCTGCCTGTCCTGGAAGGGCTCCAACCGGTCGATACAGCGCTGCCAACAATTATTGCACAGCACAGTGGCTGACACAACAGCGCTACCCGATGAGAAGGCCTAGTCGGCCATGAGTGTGGTCAAGAACTTGTGCATCTGTGCGGGGTTCTGCACGGGGGTGTTCAGACCATGAAACCGACGGGGAACGATGACAAACGGCTCGGTTTGATCGCCACCGAGACCGCCGTGCGTGCCTCGCTGCTCTTCGAACGTCACGACGGCACCACCGGTCATCATGTTGCCGTTGATGATGAGATCACCCGAGTTGGGGTACTGGGACAGCCGGATGAGCGTCCGCACGATGAGATCCACCTCGTGGCCGTTGGCAAAGAGCGCGGCTGGATCGACGCCTTCCACCACACCGGCGCGCAGCCTTCGGACACCCTGTCTCGCCATCATCAAGTGTTCGCCCTCGTCATTGGTGGTTATGAGAAAGCCGATCCCCGGGTGGGATATCAGGTATTCCAGAAGAGTGGGATGCTTCTTGATCAGGTACTCGGTCGTAACACGGTCGGGTCTCTCTGTGAAATAGACATGAGCGAGGTTGCCGCTGGCGCACACGACGATGCCCTCGTGTTCCTCGTCCGGCTGGTCCTCCCCGATCTTGCTTTGGAGCCGTTCGAGTGTTCGCCGGCCGCTGCGTATGGAGCGTGTGCCATACGCCTCTTCTACCATGCGAAGCTCTCTCAAGAGCGTGTTGAAATAGCCGAGTTCGGCAGGATGTCCGCTGAACTCCGACAGCGGTACGTCGAGGTGCTCCTCGATCGCCTCACGGAGACTTTTGCCGTAGAGACTCCGAAACGACTCGCTCCGCGTCTGTCCGTGATCTGAGAGGACGACCATGTCGTAGTGCTTGCGGCTTTTCTTGGCGATCCTGCGGCTGATTTTCTTTATTTGCCGGTCGATCCCCGTCAGTGTGTTCAACGCGTCCCAGGAGTTCGGACCGCCATAGTGCGACACCATGTCGTATCCGAGATAGTTTGCATAGATAACGGGGACGCCGCGGACGATGTCCTCCATCAGAAAGTAGGTCGTGCTCTCGCGAATGAACGTGTTCACAATCGCCCTGAAAAGCGAGAATTTGATACTTCTGGTCAGCCTGGGCTTCTTTCTCCTTATCAGATCCATGGTCGTCTCCACGCGATCGACGATGAAATCCCATATCATGAGAAGAAACGTGCGGGTGTACAGATAGGGGTGAAGCGAGAAAATCGCGAAATCCTCGAGCGACCCGCGGTGCTGTTTGAGGGCCTTCTCGCTAAAGGCGCTGACCGTGAGGATTCGCTTGGCCGCTCCGCCGTGGAGCAACGAGTTGATCACCGTGCCATTCTTTAGCAGAGGGGTTTCGGCCGATTCAAAGCGATCATCCAGAGCCTTCATATCCGACGCGTTCGATGATGTCACCAGCCGCTTGGCGGTCTTGTCGTACCAGCGAAATCCCGGTATGTCGGAGCTGTCTCCGTAGAACATCCCCGCCTGTACCGCCGATGTCTGTGAGGGGAGCCCCGAGAACCATTTGCGGATCACAAAGCGACGGCGCTTGAGCATCGCGCTCAGGTAGGGCATCTTGCCCCGCTGGATGGCGCGTTTTACCGAACGGTACGACAGGCCGTCGATCTGCAAAACGATCAGCCCGCGCCCGGTGTGCCCCGCTTCTTTGGGGGCGGTGAGGGCGCTGAACTTATTCATCATAGTTGCATAGAACGAGTAGTCGTCGCCCAACTGGATGAGATTGCCCAGGAGGGTGTTGACCAGGGTCAGGACGAACACGCCAAGAAGGGCCCCGCCGAATGTCTCGATGACGAACGAGTCGACAAGGATATCGGTGAGATAGAACAAACCCGCGTTGAGCACGAAGGTCGCAAGACCCAGCGTCACGAACGTAATTGGGAGGAGGAGGACGAGCAGGACCGGGCGGACGAGCGCGTTCAGAAGCCCGAGGACCAGCGCGACGATAAAGGGGTAGAGGTACCAGAACGGCGCATCGCGGACAAAGTAGATGCCGGGCAGGACCAGCGCGGTGATCGTGATGGATGCCGTGTCCGCCAGCCAGACGAGCGTATACCGGAAGAAGAGCTTCCGAATCAGACGAAAATTGACATTTAGTCGTTGCATTCCCAGGCCCTTTTCGGCATCTTACCGGAAGTTATCTCTGACCCGGCCCCTGGCTCCGAACCTCGGATTGTAAGGATATCCGATATTGCCCACCCGGGCCTGAAATTTGCTTTCCACACCAACATAGACTCGGCCAGCCTTCCATGATGTTTCTTCGAGCATCTCATAACGGAAGGACCAAGTCGAGGCGGCAGATCATAAGTATCAAGGGCAGAAATGCATCAAAGCGAAGCAGCACCTAGAGATACAGCCCGAATGACGTTTGTCGGTCACGCCACCGCACTGGTCGAGATGTCCGGAACCCGGATCCTCACCGACCCCGTCTTTCGCCACAGATTTCGTATGTTGAAGCGTTGTTCTGCAATGCCGGCGGGTTCGATCGATCTCCACGGCCTCGACGCGGTCGTACTCTCGCATATGCATTTCGACCACATGGATTACCCGTCGCTCCGTATGATTCCCGAGGACACGCCGATCATCGCGCCCTATGGGGCGTCACGATACCTCGAGCGGAAGATCAGACACGAGGTCATCGAAATGAAGGTGGGCGAAACGCTGAGTGTCGGAGGGATCGAGATCGACGCCACACCGGCCCAGCACGAGTCGGGGTTCTACTGGCCGATTTGGCATCCCAAGACGGTTTTGAGCTATGTGCTCCGTGGTTCCCGTACGGTTTTCTTCGTCGGAGACACGGCGCTTTTTGACATGCGGGAACTCGGTGATACGTACGACATCGATCTCGCCATGCTGCCCGTTTGGGGTTTTGGACCTTACTTACGCGGCGATCACATGACACCGGAAGAGGCGGCCGAGGCGCTGGCGATGCTCCAGCCCGAGGTAGCGGTGCCGATCCACTGGGGCACGCTCCATCCGATAGGGCCCTGGTGGAAAGAAATGGAATTTCTCCACAGACCGCCGTACGCCTTTGCGCTCGAGGCAACACGGCACGCGCCGGACACCGATGTCCGGATTCTCGAGCCCGGTGATGTTACCGTCGTTGGTGAGCCAGTCTACGAGCCGACCTTCCCCGGTGTTGTTATCCCCGCCGAGATCCAGCCTGCGCTCGCGTAGATACGTTACTCCGCCAGCGCCTTGGTTAGTGTGTCCACCAGTGTGTCGAACAACGCGAAATAGTCCTTGGCCTCTTTCACACCGCCCACGGATGTGGGCAGATCCACCACCTGCGCATCGGTTTGGCGCGCAATGCTCTTTGGAGCGCGGTCCGAGAAGTAGGGCTCCTTGCCGATGATCTTGATGCCGCGCTTATTCATCAGAGTGATGAGCTGCGCCATGTGAGACGGGGTTGGCTCGATCCCCGGTCTTGGCTCGACGAAGCCGACCACCTTGATGCCGAAGTAACGCGCGAAGTACGGCCAATTGTTGTGATAGGTGACGATCTCCTTGCCCGCCAGCACCTCGGTGGCGGCCTCCCATTCCTTCATCTTTGCCTCGAGCGCGGTCCGGAATCTCTCAAAACCCGCGTCGTACACTGAAGCGTTCTCCGGATCCAGCTGCTGGAGCGCCTCAGTGATCACCTGAGCGATAGGGATGCCGTTGTTCGGATCCAGCCAATAATGCGGGTTGCCCTGGATGTGTACATCATCCATCGACGCGTCTACACGGGTGTGTGGTGCTTCCATCGGGTCGATATTTTGCGAGCAGTCAACAATAACCAGTTTGGCATTCTGCGAACCGTCGATGATCTGATTGGCCCAGTAGTCGAGGTCCATTCCAACCTGGAGATAGAGATCGGCGCGCCCGACCTTGATCATATAGCTTGGAAGGAGTTGCACGAAGTGAGGATCCGCCTGACCCTGGCAGATGATGTCCACCTCGACGCTGTCGCCGCCGATCATCTCTGCGATGGAGGCCAGGTCGGTTGTCGAGGCAACGATCCGCACCGTTGCCTGCGACGACGTTGCCGCGGCGATCCAGAACAGTGCGACGATCATGATTGTTCTTGGTCTCATTTTGTCCTCCGTCCGGACTAGAACGGGTGCGGTTTATGGGGTCCGAGCGACCAGATCACCTGGAATATCACCGAGTTCGCGATGTGCGGTTCGGAGATGGCCTCGGAGTCGCTGGAGAAATCGAGCGTACCCAGGGCGAACAGCTGGAAGGTGATTTGGGAGAAGGAATCGGATGGCTCCAACGCTTCAAGCCTGTTCCCGCCGGGGTGAGGTCAGCAGGCTTATTACTACCGTGAGTATAAAAGAGATAACGAAGGTTGCAAGCTTCAAATCGAGCCCCTCGTCCAGGACCGAGACGTTCTTCCACACGATGTTGCTGATCGTGCCGGAGAGCATTCCAGCCAGAACGCCCCATGCCGTCGTCCGTTTCCATCGGAGTGCCAGGACCAGGGGTGGACCAAAGGACGACCCCAGCCCCGACCAGGCGTATGCGACCATGTCGAAAATCAAACCGCTGCTGCTAAAGGCAAGAAGCAACGCCACGGCGCTCGCAAGACACGTGGCAACCCGGCTCATAAACACCAGGCGTTCCGGTGGCGTATTGGGTCTCAGCAGTTTTACGTATGCGTCTTCAACGAGAGACGACGTCACCACGATCAGCTGTGAGTCTGCCGTCGACATCATCGCGGCCACCGCACCGGCGATCATCAGGCCGGCGATCCACCCGGGCATCAGTTCACGCGCCAGTAGCGGCATCACCGTTTCGGGGTCAGCTATATTAGTACCCAGGACCCCCACGGCGACCAGCCCGATCATCGGCGCGCCCCAGTAGGCGATGAGCGTCCACGTCATCGCAATCAGTGTGCCGCGTCTGACCTGGATTGCGTCCTTGATCGCCATGTAACGACTCAAGAGATGCGGCTGCCCCAGATAGCCAAAGCCCCAGGACAGACTCCCCAACATCACGCCAAAGACAAACGCGCTTCCCGTCTTGCCCGCGTTCATCGTCAGAAATCCCTCGCCCATCGGGGAGAGGGAATCGACAAAGCCCTGTGGGCCACCGAGCTTGATGATGCCTACGAGAGGGAGTATCAGGGCGACGCCGGCCATCATGATGCCCTGGACGACATCCGTCCACACGACGGCGAGAAAGCCACCGAGCATCGTGTAGAGCATGACGACGATCGCGCCGATGACGATGCCCCACGACGGATCGATGCCAAACGTGGCGTTGAGGATCTTGCCGCCAGCAACGAACTGGGCGGCGACATAGCCGGTGTAGAAAAATATGATGATGAGCATCGAGAGGATTCGGATGGTGCGCCGCAGGGTCCGGGGTGAACCGGCAAACCGTGTTTCGAAATAGTCGGGGATGGTGAGTGCGCCGAGCTTTTCGCTCTGTCTCCTCAGATGTGTGGCGATGAGGCTCCACGACGCGAGGATGCCGAGCGCGATGCCGATCACCGACCAGAACTGGGTGAAACCGACGGCGTATGCGGCGCCGGGGAGACCGAGGAGGAACCACGCGCTCTCACCGCTTGCACGCTCGGAGACGGCGGCGGAGAGCGGACCGAGCCTCCGTCCGGCGAGGAGGAAGTCGTCGAGCCCTTTCATCAAGGTCGACGCGGTGAGACCACAAATGAGGAGTACGACGAGGTAGACGCCGAAGCCGATAAAGAGCGACCAGTCCGGCGAGGCGGGGACGGCGTCCACTAATCGTCACCCCCGTCCCGCCACGTGGCGACGCGCCACAACGTCAGGACGAGAATCAACAGCCAGCTACCACCAACGATCAAAAGAGTGCCTAGTGGCATGCCAGTGTCCCCGCCATGGGACCAAGCTCGAGCGGAGTGCTACATAAACCTGGCGATGACCGGTGCAAAGACCAGCGAAACAACCGCCATCAGCTTGATCAGAATGTTCATCGACGGACCCGACGTATCCTTGAACGGATCGCCGATGGTGTCGCCGATAACCGCCGCCTTGTGCGCATCGGACCCCTTGCCGCCGTGGTGACCTTCTTCGATATACTTCTTGGCGTTGTCCCATGCGCCTCCGGCATTCGACATAAAGACGCCGAGGAGGACGCCCGTGGCCGTCGCACCGGCCAGGAACCCGCCGAGTGCCGATGGCCCCATAAGGAACCCAACCAGCAACGGTGCGGCGACCGCAATCAACCCAGGCGCGATCATCTCGCGCAGGGCGCCTTTGGTCACGATTTCGATACAGGTTTGAACATCGGGCTCGGCTTCACCCTGGAGCAGGCCCTTGATCTCGCGAAACTGGCGACGGATCTCGATCACCATCTTGTTCGCCGCCCGCCCCACGGCCTCCATCGTGAGCGCAGAGATCGCAAACGGTATCATCGCTCCGAGAAAAAGACCGATCACCGTGTTGCTCTCGGTCAGATCGATGCTCTCCAGACCGACGGTTTTCTGATAGGCCGAGAACAAGGCCAACGCCGTGATGGCAGCGCTTCCGATCGCGAAGCCCTTGCCCATCGCCGCCGTCGTGTTGCCGAGCGCATCCAGCTTGTCCGTGATCTTGCGGACTTCCGGCCCCGCCTTGCTCATCTCGGCGATGCCACCGGCGTTGTCCGCGATCGGACCGTACGAGTCGGTCGCCATGACGATGCCGATCGTCGACAGCATGCCGACAGCGGCCAGCGCGATCCCGTATAGCCCACCGAAATGGTAGGAGACAAAAATCGCCGCGCAAATCGTCATGATCGGCAGAATCGTGCTCTTAAACCCGATGGCCAACCCGCTGATGATCGTCGTGGCCGCGCCAGACTCGGCCGCCTCGGCGATCTCGTTGATCGGTTTTCCCGACGTGAAGTACTCGGTCTCCAGACCGATCAGTATGCCGCACATCAGGCCGGCGATGATCGCCCAGAGTGGGCTCAATTCTCCGATAAAATGCTTGGTGAGAAAGAAGGCGAAAACGACAAAGACGGCAGCCGCCGTATACGTGGCCGCACGCAACGCGGTGTGCGGGCTCATACGCTTGAATATCGCCATCGAAAAGATGCCGATGAGGGAGGCAATCAAGCCGCCGGCGATAAGCGCCAGCGGGAGCGTCATCCGTCCAATGGGGTCGGCAAACGTGGCCCCGATTGCCATTGTCGCCACTACCGAACCGACGTAGGATTCGAAGAGATCCGCGCCCATCCCCGCCGTGTCACCCACGTTGTCGCCGACAAGGTCGGCGATGACGCCCGGGTTTCTTGGATCATCCTCGGGCATGCCCGCCTCGACTTTTCCCACAAGGTCGGCGCCGACATCGGCGCTCTTGGTATAGATCCCACCACCGACACGCGCAAACAGCGCGATGCTCGAAGCGCCCATCGCAAAACCGTTGATCACGAGCGGCGCGCTCTGTGGGTCGTGTCTGAGAAATATGAAGTAGAGACCCAGCCCGATAACGCCCAGGGAGGCGACGGTCAGACCCATGACAGATCCACCCTGGAATGCAATGGCCAGGGCGAGCGGGGTGCCGCCATCCTTTGCGCCCTGACAGGCCCGCGCACTCGTGCGGGTCGCCGCCTGCATGCCGAACCAACCGGCAAACATCGAACAGAGGGCTCCGGTGAGATACGCGATCCCCGTCCACAGACTGAGGAGTGTCGAGAGCGCGACAAAAACGACAATCATGAAGATACCTATGATCGTATACTCACGTTTGAGAAACGTCATAGCGCCGACATAGATGCGGTCTGCGATCTGTTGCATCAGCTCGTTGCCGGGGGGGTGTTTCTTCAGGGAAAAGAAGGTGATTGTCGCCACGACCATGCCCAAAACTCCGACCCAGGGGATGCCCTGAACGAGGGTGAATTCCATTTAATGCTCCTCCTTACGTAGTCGATAATCTCTTAAAGGACGGGTTGCCGCCCGACGCCAACCGTATGAAAGACACGTGTGCCGCGTGCCTCGGGAGGGGCGAGCGATTATGTGCGATTTGGATTATTGTCTTGGCTCGCCATTCAAAAAAGCCCACCACGCCTCGACAGGTGGTGGGTTGCAAAGACGGCGTGCGCAAAAAAAGCGGCGCGCACAACCCGCTCAGGTCAAAAAAAACCGACCCGCCCGAGTCCCGCGCAGTGTATTAAAGTATCCTAAATCGGTCAAGGATAAAGTGTAGCGGGATAAAGTGCAGCGCCGGCCCTGCGATGCACTCACGGCTTTGCGTCGAGCATTCGCTCGTAGAAGTCGTAGCGCCCTCTTTTCATTCCCAGCCGTTCGTATGTCGCTTTCGCCTGCGTATTGTTGCGATCGACATAGAGCCGGATGCCGCAGACGTCGCCTCTTGACCGGGCTATCTTCTCGACCCTGCGGTGGAGTTCTGTATAAACGCCCATCTTGCGGCAACGCGGTTCGACATACACGCTCTGGATCCACCAGAAGAACGCGTTTCGCCAGTCGCTCCATTCGGATGTGACGAGCAGGCCACCCACCGCCAGATCTTCAATCGTAGCAACAAGATAGAAGCCCTTGTGACGATCACCCAGCACGGCATCGACACCCGCCGACAGACGGTCCCGCGGGAGCGTTTTGGCCTCGGTTTCCCGGGCCATCGCCTCGTTGAAGCGAACGAGCGCGTCGCGGTCGTCTCTTGTGGCTTCGCGAATATGAATAGTCTTTGACATTCGTCATGTACCAAAGCAACAAACCGGCGAGACGGCGACTAGAAAACGCTGCTCCGGCGCGCATACGCGACGCCGCAGCACCCGCACGAAGTATACAGGGAGACAACCATTCGCGTAACCCTCGAACTCCGCTTCCCGGATCACCGATTTGATCTTGCCTAAGGTTTTTGAGATGGACTATTGTTAGGCGTCTTGGCATTGTGGAAAATCTCGAACCCGAAGAGACGACTGATGCCCGTTCCCACTCCATTTCACCCGAGAACATCCGAACTGTGCACGAGCCTTTTCTGGAAGGATTGGGCCGGTTATTACGCGGTGCGTTCGTACGACACGTATGTGGAGCGGGAGTACTTCGCCATTCGTCATGCAGCAGGTCTGATCGATGTCACGCCGCTTTTTAGATACGAGGTGTTCGGAACGGATGCCTCGGCATTTCTCTCGCAGATCATGACACGCAACATCGGCAAGCTCAAGGTCGGGCAGGTTGCGTACACTTGCTGGTGTGACGAGGTGGGAAAGGTGGTCGACGACGGCACGGTGGCGCGGCTGGACGAGACGTACTTCAGGGTCGTGGCCAACGAGTCTGCGCTCGCGTGGTTTCAACGTTTTGCGAGGGGCTACGATGTGACGATCGAGGACAGCTGCGGCCAGATGGGCACGCTGTCGTTGCAGGGTCCCAACTCGCGGTACATTCTCAACGCGATTTCCGAAGAGAAGCTCGACGACCTCCGGTTTTTCTGGATCGTGAAGTCAAGGATCGAGGGGGCCGACGTCCACATATCCCGGACCGGTTTTACGGGAGACCTCGGTTTCGAGGTGTGGGTAAGAAATGAGGATGCGCTCAAGGTATACGACGCAATTACGGAGGCGGGGAAGGGGTACGGGCTTCTACCGGCAGGTCTCGATGCCATGGACATCACCAGGCTCGAGGCCGGGTACGTTATCAAGGGTGTCGACTACTACAACGCAAACCACTGTCTGATAGAAGAGCGCAAGTCCACGCCGTACGAGTTGGGTCTGGGGTGGCTTGTGCATTTGAAGCGAGATGCGTTCAATGGTCATCTCGCGTTGCGGAAAGAAAAGAAAGAGGGCCCGAAACGTCTCCTCGTTGGTTTGGATATCGATTGGGACGAGCACGAGGCGTTGTTCGCCGAGCACAATCTGCCGATCGAGATCCCCGGGGCGGGTTGGCGAGACGCGATCCCCGTCTATGATAGCGGCGGTCAGCAGATCGGTTACGCGAACAGCGGGACATGGTCGCCGATACTCAAGAAGAACATCGCGCTGGCAACGGTCAAGCCGCAGTACGGAAAGCCGGGGTCGAAGGTCAAGTTTGAAGTCACCGTGGAGTACAGACGACGCACGGCCACCGCGACCGTCATCGAGAGACCGTTCTTCGACCCAGAGAGGAAGAGAGCATGAGGTCGCGAGCGAGCCTCTTCCTGGGGACCCTCGCTCCACTTCGCTCGGTTAACCGCGCCGCACTCGCTGACGCATCGCGCTCAGCGTGGCGCCTGCGGCGCCACCGCGGTGGATCCTCGCTCGTTCACGCGAAGGGATCCTACGGAAGACCTCACTCGCGACCCCAAGGAAGAATATGAGTAAGTACGACGCAATCATAGTCGGTGGTGGCCACAACGGGCTCGTTTGCGCCGCCTATCTGGCCAAAGCCGGGAAAAAGGTTCTCGTGCTCGAGAGCCGGCACGTCCTGGGTGGCGCCGCCGTGACCGAGGAGCTGTACCCCGGGTTCAAGTTCTCGGTCTACTCGTATGTCATCAGCCTGTTTCGTCCCCATATCATCCGCGAGCTCGAGCTGGCGAAACACGGTTTGGAGATCATACCGCTCGAGTGTTCGTTCTTACCGCTCCCCGATGGTGATTCGCTTTGCCGGTGGTCCGACCCGGAACTGACACGCCGGGAGATCTCGCGATTCAGCGCGAAGGACGCGGAGGTCTATCCTCAGTTCGGAATGATGATGAAGAAGATGGCGTTTTTTGCCAAGAACATCATCGACAACCCCGCACCCGAGCCGATGTCGATAAATCCCAGCGAACTCCTCAATCTCCTGGGTCTGGGCAAGCGGATGAGAGCGCTGGGTGAGGACGTCGCCTATCTGCACGCGAGAATGCTTACCATGAGCGCGGTCGACTTCCTCGATCTCTGGTTCGAATCCGATGTGCTCAAAGCGCCGATGTCGGTGAGCGGGATCATCGGGACATTTCTGGGTGTCCGCTCGCCGGGGACGGCCTATGTGTTGCTCCACCATTATATGGGTGAGATCGATGGTGCGTTCAGGGCGTGGGGGTTTGCCAGGGGGGGTACCGGCCAGCTTAGTCTGTCGATCGCGTCGGCCGCCGAGAGTCTCGGCGCGGAGATTCGGACCGAGGCGCCGGTCCAGAAGTTTCTCGTAAAGAACGGTGCGTGCAGCGGTGTCGTCCTCGACAATGGCGATGAGATCGCGGCCAGCCACGTGTTCTCGAGTGTCGATCCCCGGCGTACGTTTCTGGGAATGGTTGGCAGCGAGCATCTTGATGGGGATTTCGTAGAGGACATAAAGCGCTACAAGCTGCGCGGGAGTTCCGGCAAGGTCAACCTCGCGCTCGATCGGGTTCCCGATTTCACGTCCCGTCCGGGGGAAGGTCCGCATTTGAGAGGCGATATCGCGATCGCGCCGAGCATCGATTACCTGGAGACGGCGTTCGATCAGGCGAAGTACGGGGAGTTCTCACAGCGACCGTACCTCAACGTGGTGATTCCATCGCTCGTGGATCCGAGCGTCGCGCCGCCCGGAAAACATGTAATGTCAATATTTGTCCAGTACGCGCCGTACGACATAAACGGCGGGCCCGAATCATGGCCGGAAAAGAGGGAGGCGTTCGGCGACGCAGTGGTCGACACGCTGGCCGAGTACTGCCCGACGTTGAAAGACTGTATCCTGTTTCGTCAGGTCCAGACACCTTGGGATATGGAACAGCAAATCGGTCTGACCGAGGGAAACATCTTTCAGGGTGAGCTCAGCCTGGAACAGCTGTTATTTCTGCGGCCGGCGGCGGGTTGGTCGCGCTACCGGACGCCGGTGCGAAATCTGTGGATGTGTGGTTCCGGCGCGCATCCTGGTGGCGGCATCATGGGCTCACCGGGCGAGCTGGCTGCAAAGACCTTTTTGGGAATGTTGAGGTGACGACTGTTGGCGCGATCCAACTCACCACGATATGACGTGATCGTGATCGGCGGGGGCCACAATGGTCTCACGGCGGCCGCGCTTCTGGCCCGACGCGGCAGACGCGTGCTGTTGCTGGAGCGGAGGCGCGACACGGGCGGCCTGGCCTCGCGTGAGGAATTCCGCGATGGATACGCTGTGTCCGGTGTTCTCCACGACACATCCGGTGTTAGACACGACCTCCTGAGGGCGCTGAATCTCAGGCGTTATGGCCTCGAGTTGAACGATGAACCGCCGTCGATCTACGGAGCCGAGCGCGGGGGAAAAGGTCTTCTCCTGCATCACGAAGCAGGCAGGGCGGGGGATGAGATCAGCCGCTTCGCCGCGAGCGACGCCGAACGTTACGACAAGTTCCGGGCGTTTATCGACCGCGTACGCGGCTTCGTAAACGGTTTTCTGGACGCGGCGCCGCCGGAGCTTCTGGTCGCTACGAGAAACGGCGACTGGTCGCTGCTCAAGAAAGCCCTCGCGTTCCGCAGGCTGGGTAAGCGCGACATGACGAAGCTCATTCGTATCATTCCCATGTGCGCCGCGGATTGGCTCAACGACTGGTTTGAGACGGATCTGTTAAAAGCGCTTCTCGCGGGGCCCGCAGTTTGCGGGACGTTCATGGGGCCGTGGTCACCGGGCAGCGCGTGGAATCTCCTTGTCTGGGAGTGCCGCAAGGGGCCGCTGGTGAAAGGCGGGGGTAGTGCCCTCGTCGAAGCACTGCGAAAGGCGGCGGTTGATTCGGGTGTCGAGATTCGGACCAGCGCGCAGGTCGAGCGCATACTGATCGAGGGTGGAAGGGTAACCGGTGTGTCGGTTGATGGAGACGACATTATCGAGGGGTCCGCCGTCGCGGCGACCTGTGATCCGAAACAGACATTGTTGGGTCTCGTACCTCCTTCTGAAATTAGTGAAACGCTGACGCACAGAATCGATACGTTTCGTATGCGCGGTACGGCGGCGAAAGTGAACATCGCGCTCGACGCACGGGTAGAGCTGGCCGGTCGGCCGGGCGAGCTGGTCGAGATCGTCCGAACGGGTGCGACGCTCGACGAACTCGAGAAAGCATTCGACCCGGTCAAGTACAATCGATACCCCGATCGTCCCGTGCTGGAGGTTTACATGCACGGCGCCACCGATTCCTCGTGCGCGCCCGAGGGACACAGCGTTCTGTCGATCCTCGTCCACTTCGTCCCGCATCGGTTGGAGGACGGCTGGAACTACCGCGAGCGGGAGCGCCTGGGTGATGTGGTCGTCGATACACTGAGCGAGTATGCTCCGCGCATCAAGGATTGCATCGAGTTCGTGGAGGTGCTAACGCCCGTTGAAATAGAGGATCGCTACGGGGTCACCGGGGGGCACATCTTTCACGGAGAGCACGCGCTCGATCAGCTTCTCGTTCGGCCCTCACCGGAGTGCGCGCGTTACCGGACACCAATTGACGGCCTGTATTTGTGTGGTAGTGGGAGTCATCCGGGCGGTGGGCTTACCTGCGCGCCGGGTGCGCTGGGGGCCAGGGCAATTCTCAAGGGAGCTTAGGCCGCGAACCGGCTAGCCGTCCGTCGCCAGACTGTATTCCGCCTCATCCATCAAACGGCATCCTTCCATGAGGATCGCCTCGTTTGCCTCGAAGACATTGTCAGAGGGAAATTTTTTTACTGGCTGGATTTCGAACGCCCCGTTTTCGCCCCACCCGATGATGCGATAAATGGCGTCCACGCCGACCGCCTTACCGCACTTGGCGTGAACCATTCTGCCGCGTCGCAAGTACACCTCGGCTTTTTCGCCATCCGGCCCCGCCAGATTCATCTGGACGGATTTGGCAGCCTGGGCGAGTACCTGCAACAGATCGATAAACGACAGCGCCGCGAGCCCTCCCCAGAAACCCTCGTTGTTCGCGTCCGCGGATGTCTTCTCCTTGCCCGCGCCGTCCTTGGATTCCTTCTCTTCATTCTTCCTCTGGCCCCGATAGTAATGGTTGATGAGCAGGCGCAGCAGCGCTTCCGAGGCCACATAGAGATCGACCGACGTTGCGCGATAGATCTTCTTGACGACGCCGATCATCGTCTTGTCGCCGGGGTCGATGGCGGCCACGCTCACCGTTTTCGACGCCCTGTGAAAGGCAAACGGCAGGATCTCGTATTTCTCAGCGGTCTGGTAGGGGAGCTTCTTGACCGTCACCACGGATATCCGCTGCTCGTCCAGAAAGAATCCGGGCACATCGTGCTGTACGCACAACGCGTGTATGAGTTCTGCCTCGCTGACGAGTCCCAGATAGACCAGGGCGGAGCCCAGGCGTCCGCCGTGCCTATCCTTGTGTTCGAGGGCTCGTTTGATGTCGTCCCTCGTCAGAGAACCCATTCGTACGAGTATCTGGTCGAGGCGTTCCCTTTTCATCACAATCTCCTGATTCGAAACAGAATATCCACCAACTCCGAGCAAATATCGTGCCCCGGGTGCGCAGTTTCCCCCATACCCTGTTTCACTTGATGTGGCTTTCATCGAGAAGGCGACATCCCTCCATGAGTATCGCCTCGTTCGGCTCGGAAATGTTTGCCGTCGGAAACTGCTCGGCGGGTGCAACGCTAAATGTACCGTCTTCCCCCCAGACAATGACGCGGTAGATCGCTTCGGCGCCGGCGATCAGGGATCTTCTTTAAGTCTTTGTTTTACAATAGGTAAGAACTTGTGGTTGGCGCCCGGGAAGGGGTAGTCATCGATCTCATCCACGAGAACCCAGCGATAGTCGACGGGGCCATGCAATTTTACGCTCCCGGCCTTGTACCGGCAGGCGAAAACATCGACCCCGATCTTGAAGTGGGAATAGGCGTGGTCGACATGCGTGACGTAGTCGATGACCTCGATGTCCAGATTGATTTCCTCCGCGATCTCGCGTCTGCATGCGTCCTCCGGGGACTCGCCGTTGCCGATTTTGCCGCCGGGAAACTCCCAGAGGCCGCCGAGAAGACCGCTCGGCTCGCGCCGAGTGATGAGCACGCGATCACCCTTTTGGACGACACCGACGGCGACGTGGTACTTCGGGACCGGCCTCTTGCTGACGCGAACGGGTAGCTCCGACTGCCGCTGCGAGAGGTAAGACCCGCAGAACTCGAAGACCGGACACCGCTCACAGAGTGGCTGGCGAGGACGGCAAATCGTAGCGCCGAGCTCCATCATCGCCTGATTGAAATCTCCGGGGTTTCGCGCATCCAGGAGCCCCTGCGCGTGCTCGCCGAACACGCGGCCCGCAGACGATGAATTGACAGGTACCTCTATCTCGAAAAGCCGTGACAACACGCGCTTCACATTGCCATCGACGACCGCGTGTGGTTTGCCAAACGCGATGCTGGAGACGGCGGCCGCGATGTAATCACCGACACCCTTGAGTGTCTTCAGTTCTGCGTAGTCCGCCGGGACCTTGATTTCGCCGCGTTCGGCCAGCGTCCTCGCGGCAGCATGCAGATTGCGCGCCCGCGCGTAGTACCCCAGACCTTCCCAACTTTTCAGAACATCCTGAAGCTCCGCCCGCGCAAGCGTTTGGATATTGGGATAACGGGTGATGAAACGCTCGAAGTAGGGGATAACCGTGTTGACCTGTGTTTGCTGGAGCATGACCTCAGAGACCCAGATCACATACGGGTCGTCCGATCTTCTCCATGGCAGGTCTCTGCGTGTCTCGCGGAACCACGTGCGGAGTCTCTTGCGGAAGCGCAGCAGCTCAAGGCTCGTCCATTTCATCCGATCTCGAGCATGCGATCGACCGCGCGTTTGGCTTTGACACGGATGTCTTCTGGAACCTCGACGACGTACTGTGTTTTCTGGAGGGCTTCGAGCGTATCCTCGAGTGTGATCTCGTTCATGTGCGGACAGCGCACGCTGCAAAGACGCAGCATGTTCTGGCTCTTCTCGGGGTTCTCGGCAATGATGTTGTCGCCCATGCTGCACTCCGTGAGCAGTAGGTAATGCGGCGCATTGGATTCCTTTACCTTGCGTATCATTGCCGATGTGCTTGCCGCAAAATCCGAAGCCTCGACGACCTCCGGACTGCACTCGGGGTGGGCGAGTATGAGGACATCAGGGAACTGCTTGCGGACATTGGCAATATCGTCGACGGTAAACTGTTCGTGGACCTCGCATCGTCCCGGCCAGCCGATGAGCGTGCGTTCGAGATTCGGTATATCGTTCTTTGCCGGACGGGGGTCCTTTGTGGGTAGGATGATTTTTCGTCCCGTTTCGCGCGCCACGTTGCCGGCGAGGTACTCATCGGGGAGAAAGATCACCGTATCGGCATCCAGTGAGTTCACGACGGCGGTTGCGTTGCTCGATGTGCAGCAGATGTCTGTCTCTGCTTTCACGTCCGCGTAGCAGTTCACATACGTGACGACCGGCACGCCGGGGTAAAGGTGCTTGAGCTCGCGAACATCCTCCGCCGTGATGCTCGCGGCGAGCGAACACCCGGCCTTTTTGGCGGGGATCAAAACGGTCTTCCCCGGGCTCAGTATCTTTGCTGTTTCCGCCATAAAACGCACGCCGCAGAACACGATGATGTCCTTGTCGGTGTCGGCGGCTAGCCGGCTGAGTTGAAGCGAGTCACCCGTAAAATCAGGGACAGAGTTGAAGAGCGCCGCTTCCATGTAGTTGTGCCCGAGGATAACGGCGTTACGCTCTTCTTTGAGCTGGTTGATTTGGAAGGCCAGCTCCGCCTTGTGACGGATCTCGAACTCCGGCACAATGCCGTCGAGCCTTTCCTGCATCATTTTGTACGTCGCTTCGAGTGTGGATGGCGTCATACCAGCTCCCTGGATCGCGCAAGAGTGACTACAGCTACCCATAGCCTAATCGTTATCGCGAGGCGGCGAAAGTGGTTTTTCGCGGGAAGGTTACGAACGAGGGGGTAACGGCGCCGCCGCGCCGCCGTCGTAAGTGTGGATACGATTCGGGCGAAGCGTTCGCTCAAATGCCGGGAATCCGGACGGGGCTCGTGTTGTTGACGTGGTCACGCATCACCTTGACAGCGAGTTGATCGATGTTTCCGTGAGCGCGAACGAGGACGAGTTCGTCATCGGACAACACCACGGCATAGAGGTCCTTGATGGAGTCCTCTTCCGCTCGGTAGAGAAGCCACACGTTGTCGCTATCCTGGTTGACCTTTGCGGCAATCTCCCAGCCCTCTTTCTCGAGCAGAGACCCCAGCTTTTTTGGCATCCTCAGGTCGGGGTCGGCGGGCAAGTTCCTGGCGTCATATACCGCGATCTTGACGCTCCGTACATCCTTGAGATACTCCCGTGCTTCGGCGGCATCGGGTACAAAACGGATGATCGTTCTGACAAGCCCCAGGGTGATCGGACCGACGGAGAGCGCGAATTCTCTGTGAAAACTGGCTCCCGGCAGCTGACTCTCAATGTCCTTGCGGACTCCGTCCAGCTCGGGCGCCCACAGACAGCCGGAGCTGGTAGTGACGATCAGTACGATCGAAAGTATCAATATGGTTTGTTTGCGTTTCATGGTTCGGCGTCCTTTCGTCCTGTCTTCGCGTTACGCGTCTGACCGAGACGCCTATCGGTTCGTGCGTTTCTTCTTCTCTTTCTCCTCCTTCTTGTCGTCGTAGTAGTCATCCAGATAATCGAGGTTGACGCCATCGATGTGTATTGAATGACCGATTCGCCCGATCTGTTCGGGATCGATAGTGCCTACAATATTGACGAACACCGCCTGATCGTCATCCTCGATGACCATGACAACAAGACCGTCGATGTCCTCGTTCTTACCGGGCAGTAGATAGACGTAGATGTGCTCATGCCTTTCGCGCACACGAATCGCGATCTCCCAGCCCTGCTTTTCCAGGTTGGTCGCCAGCGTCTTGGTTTTCTGCAAGAGATCCTTCGTGTCAAAACCATCGATCTCGTCCAGATCGAATACGTTGACCCGAATGAGTTTGATGTTATCGAGCGCACTCGCCAGATCCGGCTCATCGTGCTTGACCGCTTCGCGGGCGAGTTTTAGCAGCGGGCCTCTCAAGAACACCTCGATGCTCGGCTCGAACTCGTTGACGAGCCCCAGCTCTTCGAAGTCGACGTAGCCCGCCATCTTCTTGTATTCGTCGCCGGGGTCGGCCAGTGCGGGTGCGGCGAGCAACAGCACCAGCACCACGGATAAGGAAACACATAGGGCACAACGTTTCCGAGTTTTCATATCGAACCTCCATTCTCACTTTCTGTAGTGCGTGTCCCGCCGTCCATGGCTGAACGAACGGCACGCTGCATCGGTTGCATCACACCAGCGTCAAAGACTTCGTCTCGCACGGCGAGTCCGGATCGGCGACCCACCTGACTCACATACGCAAACGTCCATTTGACCGCCGCCTCCGCTTCCTCGATCTCGGCCGCCGTGATCTGCTCGGTTGGCTTGTGGATTCTGCCAACAACGAGCGCAGAAAGAACGACCAGAACGATCAATGCGCCGGCAAAAGCAGGTCGTGGAATACGGTCCACGGTCAGGATCCGCTTTAGAAAACCCGCTGCGGTTTCCCGCCGCACCGGTAGTTTTCCCGCGACAGAGGCATGGATACGCTCGAACACTTCGTCGGTTACACGATCGGGGCACTCGAGCGGGGGCAAGCCGTGCAGTCCGTCGAGAACGTCGCGGGCGACGGACAGCTCGTGCCGGCATCGGGGACAGACCCCGAAATGGTTCTCGAGAATCGCGGCCTCATCCGTTGACAGCTCGCCGTCGAGATAGGACTCGATGGACTCCTGCACGCTCGTGCAGCTCACTTGTTTTCTCTGTCGACTCATCGGCTCATTGCCTCTTTCAGTTGTTCCCGCAACATCCGCCGCGCCCTGTGGAGATAGGACTTCACGGTGTTCAGGGGCAGCTGCAGGATGTCGCTGATCTGATCGTATTTCATTCCCTGGATCTCACGGTGAATCACGATTGAACGGTACGGTTCCTTCAACGTGGCCAGCGCTGCCTGTATGTGCGAGCGCAGCTCCGAACCCTCGGTGGACCGCTCGGGATCCAGCTCGCGGGAGACCGCCTGTGGCAATTCTTCCACACCCATCCCCGCGACCACGCGGGTCCGGTAGGCTTTTCTTTTTCGCGCCGTGTCGATACAGGCGTTGGTCGTCACTCGATGGAGCCACGCGAAAATCGTTTCTTCCCTAAGGGTTGCCCAGTTATTCCACAGGCGCATCAAGACCTCCTGGGTCGTATCCTCGGCCTCTTCACGGTTGCCGAGCCTGTAAAAGGCGAACGTGTAAACCCAGTCACGGTGTTTCTCAACCAGTTCTTCGAATCGTCTCGTCATGATCTGTCTGTAGAGACGGATGTGGGTGGAGGAAAGTTGCAGGTCCCGACGGGGTACGGTTGGAGAGACAGGAGGTTCGGGGGCGCGATCGGCCGCCGGCCGGCCCCGCGTATCCAGGGTGAGCGGTTATTCCTCGCCGGGTGGGAGGGGTGTGAGGATGACACCCAGGACCCACGTCGTACCGGCGATCGTGTTCTTACCGCCGATGACGTGATACGCCTCGGCCGTCAGACCGAAGGTGCGGGTGAGATTGTAGGCGATCACCGGGCTGATCTGAAACCGGTCCTGGTTACGGGCGTTGGCGTCGGAGCTCGACGTACCGCCGCCGGGCAGTGGCGTCTGTGCGCTGAGATCCGGGATCGGACCGACGTTCTGGAGACCCTCAAGCCTGACCTTCACAAAGAGGGGGCCTGTTGTATATCCTCCCTCGATGTTGTAGATAACCTCGTCGTCGAAGTCCGCGCCCCCCCGAAACCGATAGCCAACCCCACCGCTGATGTACGCCGGCAGGGGGTAGAAGCTCTGCCCAACCAGGAGGCTCACCTCCGCATCGATCTTACCGGTGCCGAGCGCGGGTCCTCCGTTGTCCGGTATCTTCTCGTAGCCAAGCGGCACCTTGATACCCGCCTGAATGGAAACAGCGGTTGGTGTCTGGATGAAAGGCGCGCGCACCCACAGCCAGAAATCACCGAGGCCGCCATTCGTGAGGGTGACCTCCTTTGGTGTATCACCGGGGACGAGTGCAACCTGCGTGTTTTCCGTCGATGATATCTTGAAGGGCAACCGGGTCACCAGTGTGTAGCGGTCGGTGAGCCCGTATTCCGCGTAGGCGGTAAAGGAAAGATCGCGAAAGGTCTCTCTCAGAAAGAGCGGATCATTGGCTGCAATCGGCTCGAGATCGCCGCGGACGTTGTATTGCTCGCTGGTGGAGAGGTAGTCCGCCGAGAGCTTGACGAAATAGCCATCGACCGGCTGGACCCACGCCTGACAGGCGACCTCCGCCGCATTGAACACGGGTACGGAGATCACGGCAACAACGATCAGGAGACGCAGCATGGAGATCCTTCGGCGTGGGGCGACTCGCCAAAGCGCCGGCCGGGTGGGCGAGATCGGACCATTGTCAAGTGCTTCGGCGATGGCAAACGGGAGCCAGGGACATACGGTGTTGGCAGGAACCAACTCAATATAGTTATAGGCGTTAATATAGTCGGCGGCAGTGCGCTTGTGAAGGCAAACATGCGGGTATCGCCTGTCAAACACGACAAACCCCTTGTGAAGGCTTGAGTTATCCAAATGGCGATTGACGCCCTGATCGCAACTTCCTATATTATGGAGACATGATCACAAGGCTCCCCCGTTGAGCCGAAAATTGCTTAGTAAATAACAGGTTATGTGCCCCGGAGGGGCCGCGGCGATCTGGCGTCGCAGAATTCTTGAGAAGGAGCGAAACCAAGTGGTGACGATTACCGATAGTGCCGTTCAGGCGATCAAATCTGCAATAGCTGACGAGAAGACGACGCCGGAGGAGGCGTACCTGAGAGTCGGGGTCAAGGGCGGTGGTTGTTCGGGTTTTTCCTATGTTTTGAGCGTCGATACCGAGAGGCGTGACGGCGATCTCGAGATCGAGAAGGACGGTGTCCGTCTGTTGATCGATTTGAAAAGCCAGGTTTATCTGGCGGGTTCGACGCTGGACTTCACGACCGGCCTCAACGGCAAGGGGTTTGTCTTTACAAACCCGAACGCGACCGGTACGTGCGGTTGCGGTGACTCGTTCAGTATTTGACCGGACCATCCAGACCCCCGCCATTTCTTGTATGACCGGCCGATTGAAACCCGGCCGGTTTTTCTTTGGGTGTTGACAACGTCCATGTTTGCTAACAACTATGTAACGCGGACCTTGCCGCCGCGTTACATCCGCCGGTTGGAGCCCTTCCAGGACGGGGCGCAGCTCAACCGGCGACCCGGCGCTGACTGCCGTGACAAGAAGCGGTCCTCAATAATGACACCGAAA
>CBDVBZ010000046.1:0-24563 GCA_965372355.1 uncultured bacterium
TAACTAGCGCTGGAGCCAGCGAGAGCGCTCTTGACGGTGTTTTTTGACACCGGACCCCGATATAGTTATCTTACCGACAGCGCGCGGGGCACTTCCTTGATACATACTTATGCGGAAAAGAGGGCGGCATGGTCGGCGGCACCATCTCGCATTACGAGATCTTGGAGAAGATCGGAGAAGGTGGTATGGGGATCGTGTACCGGGCCACGGACACACGACTCAACCGCCCCGTCGCGCTGAAGTTTCTCCGCGAGGACGCCGTCGGGAATGGCGATCATAAGGCTCGTTTTGTTCGCGAGGCACAGGCCGCCGCCGCGCTCGATCATCCGAACATCTGCACAGTCTACGAGATCGGTGAAGAGGCCGATCAGATCTTCATCTCCATGTCGTACATCCGGGGTGTGGGACTCGACAGAGTGATCCAGACCGTGCCCCTGGCCCCTGAGGCAGCCGTGGATATCGCTATTCAGATCGCCCGGGGTCTGAATGTGGCCCACGAGAAGGGCATCTACCATTGTGACATAAAGGCGTCCAACATCATGTTGACCGGCAGCCACCAGGTGCGAATCACCGATTTTGGTCTGGCCCGGATTGCGGATGAGATCGAGTCACGCAGACCCACGACGCCGGGGACGATGGCGTATATGTCTCCCGAACAGGTGCGGGGGGACGCGGTCGACCACCGAACGGACATCTGGTCACTCGGAGTCTGCATGTACGAGATGCTCACGGGGGAGTTGCCGTTTAGCGACGACTACCCGGACGCCGTCTTCTATACAATCGTCAACGAACAACCGAAGTTGCTATCCGCCCTGCGGCCGGGAATCCCGTCCCGATTGGAACGGCTCGTTGCCAGAGCCATGTCCAAACACGCCGATGATCGCTTTCAATCGATGACGGAGATCGAGGATGAACTGAACATCGTGCGCAGGGAGCTCAAGGTTGGCCCGTCGCACACGCCGGGTTCCGAGCCGCCGTCGATTGCCGTTCTTCCGTTCTCGGACATGAGCCCCGATGGTGATCAGGAGTTCTTCTGCGATGGCATATCTGAGGAGATCATCAACGCGCTGAACCAGGTCGACGGTCTGCGTGTGGTTGCGAGAACCTCCGCTTTTGCGTTCAAAGGGAGAAACGAGGACATCCGTGAGATTGGACGAAGCCTCGATGTCACATCAATCCTCGAGGGAAGCGTTCGAAAATCGGGCCAGACGGTGCGTATCACCGCGCAGCTCATTCACGTGGAGGACGGTTTCCATCTCTGGTCGGAGCGGTTCGACCGTCAGATGGAGGACATCTTTGCGATTCAGGACGAAATCGCGCAGACGATCGTCAGGATGTTGGAAGTCAAACTCGTCGGCGAGCGGCGAGCGCTGGTTCGGCGGTATACGGATAACCTGGATGCATACACATCGTATCTGCAGGGACGATACTACTGGAACAAACGCACCGAGGACGGTCTGGAGAAGGGTCTGAGTTTTTTCGAACAGGCGATCGCAAAAGACCCCGAGTATGCTCTGGCGTACGCGGGCCTTGCCGATTCGTACAACCTGCTTGGCTTCTACGGTGTCGCACCGCCGAAGGAGGTCTACCCGCGGGCAGAAGAGGCGGCCCAGAAGGCGCTCCAGATGGACGGGACGATGGCGGAGGCGTACGCATCGTTGGCGTTTGCGCGGATGTTCTATGATTGGGATTGGCCGGGAGCCGAGGAAGCGTTTCGGCAGGCCATCGAACTCAATCCCGGCTGTTCCACTGCCCACCATTGGTACGCGGAATACATGGTATTGGTCGGCCGTGGACAGGATGCCGCGGCGCAGTCCAAAAAGGCCCTGGAATCGGATCCGTTGTCACTCATAATAAACACGCTGCTCGGGTGGGTACCGTACTACGAGCGGCGTTACGACGAAGCGATCAATCAACTCCATCGAACCCTCGAGATGGATCCGAGTTTTGTGCCGGCGCATTTTTTTCTCGGCCTCAGCTTCGTGCAGACATCGGTGTTCGACGAGGCGGTCGCCGAGTTTCAGCACGGCGAATCGCTGTTCGGTGAGAGCACGTTGTTGGTCGTTGTCCAGGGCTACGCGCACGCCATGGCGGGCGATCAGGAAAAAGCCGAGGCGATCCTGGATGAGGTGAACCGGCTTTCCAACGGCCGCTACATTCAGCCCTATTACACCGCGGCTGTGTACGCAGCCCTGGGAGACAAAGACCGGACCTTCGAGTGGTTGGGGAGGGCGTGCGAAGATCGGGATACCTGGGTGGCGTTTCTCGGGGTGGACCCGATTTGGGACGATATCCGTTCGGACGAGAGGTTCATGAGGCTCGAGGAACGGGTCGGGTTCAGGTAAGCGGCTGCGGGCGAGACGCAGGCCGCGAAGTGTGAACTCCGGTGCCTAGCGATGTTACGTATCTAGTTGTCATTGTGCAAGTTATAGCCAGGGTCGCCATCCGCACATTTCCTCCCCCTTGCCAAGATTTGATGGACAAACCGAGAAGATTCAAACATATTCAACGAGTTGTGCGCAGCCGACCCGGAGCATGGTTTTGGAGGACCCTGTGGATTCGAGGAATCCTCTGCGTGGCTATTCTCGCCTGTCTTCCCCTGACCCGACCGCCGGCGGACGCTCGGAGTGCGATGGGGATCGGGGCGGCCGCGATGGTTGCCGGCTGGGGTGACACGCTGGAGGTCGACGAGCGGATTCTGGCCGAGATCAAGCGGTTTGAGGACGGGGGACTCGACGACGCCTACGCGATGAGTCTGGCCGAGAGCGTACGGCGACTCGTTTTCAAGAGCGCCACCACGCGTCTGGAAGCGCTGGCGAAGGGGGAATGCTCGCCGTTCGTCGATGTCAGGTTTGAGGAAGCAGGGTTCGCCAGTCCTGACGCAGCGCCCACAAACGACCTCGAGCGCGAATTCGAGGGAGCGTTTATTCGAACGGAATTGCTGGCCTGTTTTCAGACGGATGATGTGACCGCGGAGGATGCGCTGCGTACGTACGTCGATCCCGAGTTTCGCAAGACAGTGTCGTCCCGTGTCAAACGTATCTGGTCCGAGGGCGGGGAGAGCTGTATCGAGACCAATGGTGTCCGGCCGTTTCTCCAGAGCACGCTCGTCTGCAACCGTATCGACGAATTCCACAACGGGGCACTGGCCGCCCAGCACTCACAGGTTGTCTCGAACCCCGGGGGTGACGATCACCAGGACGTGTATTTCAAGGAAAGCTTGAAGACGTTTCTCGAGATACCCGGCGGGATCGCCTTGCACTACATCAATTATACCCGCGCCGTCAAGCTGGGTGGTCTGAGGAAGCGTATCGGCCGCGGAAAGATCGCAGGCTCTCAGGAAAAAGCCGTCGAGGGGCTGCGGAAGATACTCGAGGGGCAGATGGAGGACGATTGAAGGGTATGGGTGGCAACCTGTGTTACAGAAATGAGTTATGGTTTTAGATCCGTTGGCCGACGCGCCTGGAGGATTGGAATGGAGTTGTCGGCACAGATCATGCCTACTAGAATAGAAACGAAGAGAACGACCCGATCCCCCTAAAGGAGGCTCGTTTCATGATTACCCATCGCCGTGTGGTGCTCGTCGCGACGCTTCTGGCAGCCACCTCGCTGCTCGTCATATCCTGTGGTGACGACGGCACTGAGCCCCCGCCACCGCCACCCCCTGGGCCGGCGTTTGCGTGGCAGAACCCCACACCGACAGGTGATGCCATTCGAGGCGTCTGGGGCTCGTCGGCGAACAACGTGACCGCGGTTGGGGATGCGGGTACGTTGCTCCGCTACGACGGTTCGACCTGGCGCGTGATGGACATCCGGTTGGGCACCGACGTGTTGTGGGATATTTGGGGCACTGGCGTAAATGATGTCTGGGTCGTGGGTGATCGGGGCAAGATATGGCGCTTTGACGGTTCGAGATGGACCGAGGTGGACAGCCGGACGACAACCCGCCTGCGGGCCGTGAACGGGTTCAACTCGAACAACGTGTATGCGGTTGGAGACCGCGACCCGGATGGCTACGGCACCGTCGTCCAGTGGAATGGCACCATCTGGACTCCTATGCCGCAGACGGCCACAACGGCGAACTTAGTCGACGTTCTTGCGCTTTCTCCGACTAGCATATGGGCGGTGACCGACGACCCGATCAAACCGCTGATCCGATACAGCGGCAACACCTGGGTATCCGTCCTCATGCCGTCCATGAGCGCGCAGGCCGTCTATGGTAGCTCGTCCGAAGACCTGTTTGTCGTGGGATCCCAGGGAACGATTGCCCACAAGAACGGTCCCAAGTGGGAATTCTCCTATCCCGGCGGCACTGAGACACTCTTTGGCATCTTTGGTTTTTCGGCAAGCCCGACCACGTCGGCTTTCGCCGTGGGAGAGAATTCGACGATTCTTGTATACGACGGGACGAACTGGACCTCTGCGTCGGTGTCCGGTTCTTTCCCGCTGTACGCCGTGTGGGGTAGTGATGAGAACAACGTTCACGCCCTTGGGGCCTCGGGTGGAATATATGACTACAGAGGTGTCGGCTGGAGCCAGTCGTCGTCGTCCGTTTCAACGACGACGCTGTGCGGCATGACAGCGTTTGGTTCGACCCGGTACGCGGTCGGGGGTGGAGGTACCATCCTATCTAATTCGGGAAGCGGCTGGACAAAGATGACGAGCAACACGACAGCTGCTCTCAACAGCGTCTTCGCGGTTTCTTCGGACGACGTGTATGCCGTTGGAGTGGGAGGCGAGATTGTCCACTACGATGGAGGCAACTGGTCGACGATGACGAGCAATGTCACGCAGGACCTGACCGGCGTGTGGGGGACATCCGACAGCAGTGTCGTTGCGGTGGGTGCCGACAGCGTGATTCATTTCGATGGAACGAGCTGGTCTGCGATGTCAACGACGGTCAACGACGCATCCGGTTTGCTGGCGGTGTGGGGTAGTGCGGATGATGATATCGTCGGCGTTGGCCGGAACGGCATGATCATGCGTTACAACGGTACCCAGTGGGCGCTCGCGCCCGAGGGGAGCCCCGTTGAAACCACGTTGCGGGCGGTGAGCGGATCGGCCGCAGACGAGATCTACGCGGCCGGGAACAACGGGCGTGTGCTCTTCTACGATGGAACCGGCTGGACCGATATCATGGGCGGACGGTTTCAGGTTGATCTCTATGGCGTTGCGATTAGCGCTGTGCACGGGGTATGGGCCGTTGGTGATCTGGGAGCGATCTGTGTGCTTGCGGAGTCGGGAGGCGGTGCGTCGTTCTCCGCTGCCGCGGCGCTGGCGCAGGAATGGGTGGAACTCCCCTTTACCAACCAGTGGCAACGGAGTGCGGCAGTCGATGGCTCCGGCAGCGTGTTCCTCGGCGGAGCGGGGGGGTCCATTATCCGCTTTGGGCAGTAGAGAACCGGCGTACCTATCCACTACCGGTCTGAATCGGGTGGCACCCTGCTGCCCGCTCGCGCTCGCCTTGCGTGCGGCGCAGCGAGCGAGATCATTCCAGACAACATCGATACGATTCCTGGCAGTCGTTGTACTGTATATAGCGGTGTGTTTCTTGTGCGCCGTGATGGCCTGCGGTTCGTTCCACCGTACCGGGGAGCGCCCGGCGGGTACCCCGGCGGATACCGTTCTGACGTGTCGAGAGGGCACAGCGGGAGCAAACGTGAAGTGGATCGAGGCCGCGGACGAGTTAGACCGCGAAACCCACGCGATCTGGTGCACAACGGTGGGCCCGTGGGTGGTCGAGGATTTTTCACCGCCGAGCGCTTTTGAACGGATCGATTCGCTGGCGATCATTACGTGGAACATATATATCGGGGGGGGTGACCTGGTCCCATTTGTCGAAGACTTCCGGGCGGGAGTCTATACAGACGGGCCGGCGCCCGAGCACTTCGTGTTGCTGATACAGGAGGCGTATCGGGACGGTCCGGATGTTCCAAAGAACATGCCGGAGGAGGTCTGGGTTCCGACGAGGCGGGAGTATGATCCGCCCTCGGGCAATCGCATGGATATCATGGAAAGCGCCGAGCGGCTGGGTCTGTGGCTCTTCTATGTGCCGTCACAGCGCAACGGGTATCCGGAAGACGGACCCCGCCAAGAGGATAAGGGCAACGCGATTCTCTCAACGGTTCCCCTCAGCGAACTGACGGCGATCGAGCTGCCGTTCGAAAAATACCGGCGCGTCGTCGTCGCCGCCACGGCGGAGGGTGTGTCAACCGGCGGGGCCGCCTGGCGTCTCCGTATCTGCAATACGCATCTAGACAATAAGGCTAAATTCCCCCGCTATTTGCAGAGCGCCGGCGCCGGACGCCTGCGTCAGATGAAAGCACTTCTGCCGCACTTGGACGAGGTCCCCTGCGTCCTGGGCGGCGATTTCAACACATGGGCGCCGGAAGCCCTCGAGACCGCGATTCCTCTGGTCCGCAAGACGTTTGGACAGCCGCAAGAGCTCAGCGAGAAGCCGACGGTGGTTGCACCGTTTATTCCGGATCGGCGCGTCGACTATCTGTTCTTTAATTTACCCGACGGTTTGAAAGGCCGCTACGACCGCATCGAAGAACGCTACGGCTCCGACCACTACCCTCTGCTTGGATGGGTTCAGCTGGTGCCTGCCGAGTGAAGTGGAGCGCAGGGTCCCGAGGAAGAGCCTGGCGCACGAGCCCGACTACCCGTCGTGCTTCGCGATGAATTCCTCGGCCTTACGGACGAGGTCCTCGTTACCTACGAACAGGGGCGTACGCTGGTGGAGCCCCGTTGGCTGGACATCGCGCAGCGGTCCGCGGCCTGTCGAACCGTACCCCCCCGCCTGTTCGATCACAAACGCCATGGGATTGGCTTCGTAGAGCAGGCGGAGCTTGCCCTCGGGTTTCTTGGGATCCCTCGAATCCGCCGGATAGTAGAAGACGCCACCACCGAGGAGTGTGCGGTGCACATCCGCGACCATCGACCCGATATAACGGAGGGACAACGATCGCGGGGCACCGCCTTCCCCCTGTAGCCAGCGCGTGTAACGCTTGATGCCATCGGTCCAGTACTTCTCGTAACCCTGGTTTACGCTGTAGTACTTCGGCGGATCGGGCAGTCGGATGTTCTCATGGGAGAGCAGGAACTCGCCCACGGTCGGGTCCAGCGTGAAACCGTTGACGCCGTGGCCCGCGGTATAAACAAGCATCGTACTCGAGCCGTACACGAGATAACCGGCGGCTACGATTCTTGATCCCGGTTGCAGCACGTCGTCCACCGTGCCGCGTCCAGACTCGCTTTGGCGCACGTAGATGGCAAATATTGTCCCTACGCTGACGTTGAAGGGGATGTTCGATGAACCGTCAAGTGGATCAAAGACGAGAACGTACTTGCCCGTGGGGTATCTGTCCGGGATCGGGATGATATTCTCCTCTTCCTCCGATGCCATCACGGCGAGCCGTCCCGTGTGGTCGGTGAGCTGATAGATCGTATCGTGCGCATATACGTCGAGTTTCTGCACTTCTTCGCCCTGGATGTTCTCTCGACCGGCCGAACCGATAATGTCGGCGAGTCCGGCCCGGGTCGTCCGGCTCGCAATAAACTTTCCGGCCAGTGCCAGGTCATAGAGAAGCTGGGTCAGAGTGCCGCTTGCATCCGGAAAAGCGGACTGCTCGTGCAGGATATGGCGTTCTATCGTGATGAAGTCAGAGTGGCCTCTTGTCGTTTCCATTGGTTTCCTCCCGTTCCCCGTCACTCTATCACGTTTCGGGCGATTGCGCTATTGTGTGTCGAGCCGACTTGCGGAGGAGCCGGGCGGGGCGGTGAGATGAGGGTGTTTGCGTCAATTCCGCCGGTGCCAACAGGAGTTGGGTTTGACGTTTCGAACAAATGCGCGTAGAATATATATAATGAGTCGCGGACCGGAACGACCCTCGACCAAGGAGATGATCTTATGAGCACATACGTCCTCATGACCAAGCTCACCCCGGATGCGATGAATCTGAAGTACCGGGAGAAGATCGGGCAAAGATGGATGAAAGAGGTTTCGAAGAAATGCCCCGAGGTCAAATGGGTCTCTCATTACGTGTTGTTGGGTCCGTATGACTTCATGGATATTTTCGAAGCCCCGAACGAAGAGGTTGCCGCTAAGGTCTCCATGATATCTCTGGCGTCTGGAGCCCTGAAAGCGGAGAGCTGGACGGCCATCCCGTACAACCGGTTTCTCGAGCTAGTCGACGACGTCTAGACGAACCGGTACCATCTCGACAACTGAATCCAGAGAGAAACGATCAAGGAATGGGTAAGTCCCCTATACTCGACGCGTATGTAATACTCGATGCCTGCCCGCCTGCGCTCGGTGACAAGGACAAGGCGTACGCCGTGCTGCGCAACAGTTTCGCGTGCTACAACTCGTTTCACGCGGTCAGCGTGCCGGATCTCCAGGACGAGGGTGAGTTCAACCGGACCCGCGACCGGGTACCCAACCAGGAGTTTGCCGGTTGGTTGAGGGATCTGACCGAAAAACCACTGAGTCTCTACAAGGTTTCGGTAAGCTGTACCCGGGATGAACTCAACGAATGGCTGGACAAGGCGAGCGCTCTTGGTTGTCAGGATGTGTTCGTGGTCGGCGGCGATTCGAGCGGCAAACGCTACAGAAAGGGTGCCCTCCGTGTTGATCAGGCGGCAAAGATCGCGCAGAAAAGGGGCTTTCGCTGCGGCGGGATCATCATTCCAACACGCCGCGAGCAGTTTGCCGCGCGCCCGGCGTCGGTGGACGAAGCGACGCGATTGATGGCCAAGATCAAGAAGTCCGGTTTCGTGTTCTTTACGACGCAGATTCTTTATGAGAGCGAGTGGATGTGTTGTCTCCTACTCGATCTCATCCGCCTGCTCAAGCCGGAGCAGATCCCAAAGATATTCCTGACGTTCTCACCGCTCGTGTCCGTCGAGGACATTTCCTTTGCCAAGAAGACGCTCGGTGTGTTCATCCCGAAGGATGTGGAACTGATGCTCAAAGGCGCCAGAAGCATGCGCGAGGCATCGCTGTCCTGTCTGATCGGGGTCTGGGATCGAATCTCATCCTTCGCCCGGGAAATCGGCTGGCCCGACGACAAGCTCGGGGTCAACATCGAGTATCTGGATTCACGGAATCCCCGCAATGTGGACGCGTCTTTCGAGCTGGCCGAGGAGTTCGGCCGGCTGTTCAAGAGGCGGATACGTCGCAAGAAATCTTTCTGAGATTTGGGTTGAAACACCGACCGGTGTCTCGGTATAGTTGTGACTCCCGCGACATACTCATCTTGAGAACCTGTGCGTGGGCGGGAATGGAACTCTTGGGGTGGTTTATTGTACAAGCGTGAGATGGAGAGTTCGTGTTCGAGCAGGGGTCGCTTTGTGAGGGCCTCGTTCTGTTGGGGGTAGCGTTGTCTGAAGCCACGAAGAGAATCATGATCGAGGCCGACGGTCTGACCAAGTACTACGGACCGTTCGTCGCGATCAAGGACATCACGTTCTCCATACCCGAAGGACAAATCGTCGCGTTCCTGGGACCCAACGGCGCCGGGAAGTCGACGGCGATGAAGATACTGAGCGGCTACCTGGCGGCAAGCGGTGGCTCGGCCAGGATAGCGGGCTTTGATGTCAGGGAGGATAGGCTCCGGGCGGCGCAGCGGCTTGGATATCTGCCCGAGAACGGCCCGCTCTACGAAGACATGACACCGCTCGGTCTCCTGCGTTTTTTCGGGGAAGCACGGGGCCTCGACCCAGCGACTCGGAAACGAAGAATCGACGTCGTCGTCGAGCAATGCGCCGTTCAGGATGTGTTGGAGAAGCCCATCGGCAAGCTGTCGCGGGGCTACCGCCAGCGCGTGGGGCTCGCGCAGGCTCTTCTGCACGACCCCGATGTGTTGATCATGGACGAACCCACGGCCGGTTTGGACCCCAACCAGATCCGTGAATTCAGACAGAATATCAAAGTGCTTGGCCAGACCAAGACGATCCTCATCTCAACTCACATTCTCCAGGAAGTGACGGCCGTCGGAGACCGCGTGCTTCTCATTCACGATGGCCGTCTGGTTTATGACGGTACCGCGGACGGGCTCAAGGAGGACGGCTCGATCGAGGAACCGTTCTACCGACTGACCAACTACGGCAAGCCGGGTCCACCGGCGACAACCGGCGAAGAGCAATGAAGGTCAACTACGGCGTCATAAAAGCGATCTGCCTTCGTGATCTGCGTTTGTACTTCAGTAACCCCACGGGCTACGTCTTTATCACGCTGTTTATCTTTCTGAGCGCCGCCGCTGCGTTCTGGCGGGAAGGCTTTTTCCTCAACAACCTGGCCAATCTCGATCAACTCAACCGACTATTTCCATATCTTTTGCTCCTCTTCGCTCCGGCGATCACAATGGGTGTGTGGGCCGATGAGAAGCGGCAGGGGACGGATGAGCTGCTGCTAACGCTGCCCGCGACCGATTTCGAGATCGCTCTCGGCAAATACCTGTCGGCGCTCGGGATTTACGCCGCCGCGCTGCTGTTGTCGCTCAGCCACGTCATCGTGCTGTTCTGGCTGGGCAATCCGGACATCGGTCTGATGATTTCCAATTACCTTGGCTACTTCCTGATCGGCGCCGCGTTTATCGCGACTGGGATGTTGGCATCGCTTCTCAGTCCGAGCGCGACAATCGCTTATATCCTGGGCGCGATCCTCTGTTCGCTCTTCGTTTATCTCGGTGGCATCGTCGGCGTTCTGGGTGAAACCGCGGAGCGCGCCGCTCAGGGGATGACGGTGTACGATTACTTCGGCGATTTCGCGAGCGGTGTGGTGAGCCTGTCCGGCATCCTCTACTTTGCATCGATTATCGTCACGATTTTGTATCTGACCGTTGTGTTGCTCGGTCGCAGGCATTGGCCGAGGGAAGCGGGCGGTTTCAAGATGTGGGCCCATGTGACCGTCAGATCGGTTGCCTTGATCGTTGCCGTCGTAGCGTTCAACGCACTGGCCGGTCGTACGAGCGCCCGGCTCGATCTGACCGCCGAGCGTCTTCACTCGCTTTCCGGGGAAACACGGGACATTATCAAGGCCCTGCCGGGTGACCGGCCCGTGCTCGTCCAGGCGTACATCAGCCCCAAGGTCCCGGAGCCGTACATCCAGACCCGCTCGAACCTCGTAAGTTTTCTGCGAGAGATCGATGCGCTGGGCGGCGACAAGGTGCAGGTTCTCTTCAACGACACGGAACTGTTTAGCGAGGAGGCGCGGGACGCCCGCGAGAAGTTCGGGATCCTGCCGCGGCAGATTCCCGGAGTCGGAGCGCGGGCACAGGTGACGGATGTCTTTATGGGAGTGGCGTTCACGAGCGGCGCCGAGGAAGACGTGATCGAGTTCTTTGATCGTGGGCTGCCGACCGAGTACGCGATCACGCGGAGCATACGGGTGGTGTCCGGAACGACGCGCAAGAGGGTTGGTGTTCTCAATACATCGGCGCAGCTGTTTGGGGGTTTCGACTTCAACACGTTTCAGAGTCGGCCGAGCTGGCCGGTGGTAGACGAGTTGAAGAAGCAGTACGAGGTCGTCCAGATATCGGCAACGGACTCGATCACGGAGAATCTCGACGGACTGCTGGTAGCGCTGCCGTCTGCGCTTCCGCAGGAAGAGATGGATGTCCTTCTCGACTACATCCAGGCGGGCAACCCCACGATGTTGCTCATCGACCCGCTCCCCGTAGTCGATATTGGTCTCTCTCCGTCGGAAAGAAGCGGAGCCAACGTCAATCCGTTTATGCGTAACCAGGGACCGCAGCCAAAACCAAAGGGCAACATCGGAGCGTTTATGAATGCGCTCGGTGTCATGTGGAACCCCGCGCAGGTGATCTGGGATGGATATAACCCGCACCCCGCGCTGGCCAGTTTGCCGCCCGAAATCGTATTTGTCGGTGAAGGCAACCGCAACCCCGAGTCGTTCAATCGCGAGTTCGCAGCGAGCGCGGGTTTACAGGAGATGGTCCTGCTCTTTCCGGGAACTATAACGGAGGCAAGAGGGTCCGGTTACACGTTCGAGCCGATCCTCAAGTCGGGTACCGTGTCCGGGGCACTCAACTACAACGAACTGGTGCAACGGACCTTCTTTGGGACTCAGCTCGTGTCTCAGAACCGGGCCCGGTACGCGAGCGACGTCGATTATATCCTGGCGGCTCACATCCGCTCGAGTACCGCAGAGGCAGACACGACGGCCCAATCCGCCGGTGTCAGTATTATCGTCATATCCGATCTCGATTTCATATCGGACCAGTTCTTCGAGATCAGAAGACGCGGTATCGAAAACCTGAATTTCGATAACATCACGCTTTTCTTGAACTGCATGGATATGCTTGTGGGTGACGACTCGTTCATAGCCCTGCGCAATCGACGTGTCAAACACAGAACGCTTCGGAGCGTGGAGGCAAGGACTCGCGAGTTCACGATGAGACGAGCTGAAGAGGAGAGACAAGCAGAAGCCGAGGCACAGGTCGCGTTGCGCCAGGCGCAGCAGCGGCTCGACGAGAAAGTCGCCGAGGTTCGGCAGCGGGCTGATCTTGACGCTCAGACAAAGCAGATCATGACCCGAAATCTCCAGGAAGTCGAGAACCGCAGGCTCGAAACGCTGAAAACGGTCATAGAGGCGGAGCGCGATGCGAAGATACAGGCAAGCAAGGAGAGCACGGAACAGCAAATCCGGCGGATACAGAGCAACATAAAGACCTTTGCAGGGTTGTTGCCGCCCATACCGATCTTCGCAATGGGCATCGTCATTTTTCTGCGCCGTCGCACACGAGAAAAAGAGGGAGCAGCTGCGGCAAGAAGGCTGAGGAGCTAGGATGAGTGAGACGCGAAAAACGCTGATCTTTGCAGGAGTCGCACTGGTTCTCGTTGTGCTCGCGGCGATCACGGCACCCAAGCGCATCACCCCGAGTGCGTTTGTCGATCAGGGCGAGCCGTTCTTTCCCGACTTCGGCGATCCCAACGCGGCGAGGACACTCGAGGTCATCGAGTTCGATGAGGAGACGGGGTCGGCGGCACCGTTCAAGGTAACATTCAAGGACGGCCGATGGACGATTCCTTCGCATCACGACTATCCGGCGGACGGCGAGGATCGGCTCGCCCAGACGGCCGCGGGTGTTATAGGGATCAAGAAAGACGATTTTCGCTCCGACAATGTGTCGGATCATGCAGCGTGTGGCGTGATCGATCCCCTCGACCAGACGGCGACGAGCGCGGGTGGACGAGGCCAGCATATCACGCTAAAGGGAGACAACGATGTCGTCCTGGCCGATTTTATCGTCGGCAAGGAGATTCCGGAGCGGGAGGATTTTCGCTTTGTCCGTGTGCCGGGGCAGAAGCGTGTCTACGCGGCGCGAATGAATATCGATATATCGACCCGCTTCAGGGACTGGATCGAATCCGATCTTTTGCTCGTCGACAAGGACCGGGTCGGGCAGATCGTGTTGAAGGACTACTCGATCAACGAACGCACACGCCAGCTCGACGAACGTGATGTTCTGATTCTCGACAAAGTGGGTGACATCTGGATCGCAGACCGGATGAAGGAAAACGAAGAAATAGACAACACGAAGGTCGGCCAGGTTCTCAGTGCCCTCGACGAACTCACCATCGAGGGTGTCCGGCTGAAACCGAAGGGTTTGTCCGCGTCGCTCGAAAGCCATCCCGACTCGCTGGCGGTCAACACGGAGGAGATGCTCTCTTTGCAGAGCAGGGGATACTACTTCACCCGGGATGGGCGGCTTGTCTCAAATGAGGGCGAGCTGCAGGTTAGAACCGAGGATGGTGTCACGTACACGCTTCGGTTCGGCGAAGTCGTGTACGGATCCGGACTGACGGTCAGCGCGGGTGTCGGCGCAGACGAAGGGAAGGGGCCCGGCGAGAACCGGTATCTTTTTATCACCACGCAGTTCGACCCGAGTCTGTTTCCCGAGCCGCAGCAGCCGGATAACACGTTCTTTCTGAATCGCCCGGACAGTGTCTGGACCGAGGACGATCGAACGGACAAGAAACTCTACGACGCGCACTCGAAGTGGCAGGCCAAGCAGTCGGAGAGGAAGAGAATCTCCGACGACCTCAACGCGCGCTTCGCGAAATGGTACTATGTGATCTCCGCGGAGAGCTTCGACAAGCTTCGTCAGAGACGAAGCGATCTCATCAAACAAAAAGAGAGCTGACCTCACCAGCTCGTGCAGTGCCAGCGTGATGCCTCGCCCCGAGGTGTTCGCCGCTTTGCGCCTTGCCATGTTCTGCCGCACGGGGGCGGTCTTTCCGGACGATCAGCTGTAGACGCAGCACGCCGTTTCGGGTACCCTGTGCACAGAGGTCAGCATATGGGCGTACCGTCCGAGAAAGCCTTGGGGCAGAGGAACTGGACGCCACCGTGGGTGAAGACGCTGGGAACCGCCGTCTGGATCAGCGACCCCGAGGGTAACATTAGCTACCTGAACCGTAGGGCCGAGGTCCTCCTGGGCCATACGGCCACCGCGTGTATCGGTTCCCCCTGCCACAGGGTCGTCTGTGGGTACGACGAACTGGGACGACCGTTCTGTGGCTCGCTGTGCCCGATTCTCCGTCACGCACGTCTGGGCCAGGATATCGAACCCGTCAGAATCCGCCTCACCGGTGCGGAGAAGAGGAAAGAGTGGGTTCAGGTGCTGGCCATATCGGTTCACCACCCCCGGGGTGAGGGAGCCTATCTCGTCCACTGTGTACTCGACGAAGACCGGGCGCACCGGATCGAGGAGTACCTGACCCGTGTCGCCACACGATCCAATCCCGACGACAACGGCGAGAACGAGGCACGTTTCACGTTGACCAGGCGAGAGCGGCAGATACTCGATCTCCTTGTCGAGGATGAGACGCTCCACGGCATCGCATCGAAGCTCAGCGTCAGCCACGCAACGGTGCGCAACCACGTGCAGCATATGCTGACCAAACTCGGTGTGCACTCGACCATGGAAGCCGTCGCATACTACCTCCTCGATAAAGAGCCGTGACAGCCACTCTTTCCAAAATTCCCATCATCCTGGCACTTCTATCGGTAATCGCGTTCTGCGTGGTTGCGCCGGGTTGTGCCCGTGGCGATGACGCGGAGCGGCAGACCGGCTATCGCGAGTCAATCGAATCGTGGATCGAGTGGCGCGAAGAGAGGCTCATGCGTCCCGATGGCTATCTGTCGGTCGTCGGTCTCTACTGGCTCCAGGATGGCGAAAACACATTCGGTTCGGATCCGTCGCGTGACATCGTGTTTCCGGACTCGGCGCCGCGATCGATCGGTTACTTCGACATGACCGGCGGGAAGGTGACGGTTACCGTTGACCCGACGGTTGGTGTCAGGCACGAGGGCAGCGCGGCTAGAACACTGACCCTCCTGAACGACCGCGACGAGAGAGGCCCCACGATACTCGAGATGGGGACTCTGAGCTGGTATGTCATCGCGCGCGGGGACCGTTTGCTGGTCCGTTTGAGAGACTCCGAGAGCAAACTTCACAGGTCCTTCGCGGGGCTGGAACGCTTCGCTATAGACGAGAGGTGGCGAATCGATGGGGCACTCGAGACGTACACCCCGGACAAGTATATTCCCATCGACGACACGATCGGTCTGACAACCAACCGGCGGGTGTTTGGCGCGATTGTATTCGAGATCGATGGTGAGCCGTACCGTCTCGACGCGCTGGGGAAACGGGATGCGGAACAGTTGTTCGTTATTTTTGCCGACGGCACTTCGGGTCTGGAAACATACGGTGGCGGGAGATTTCTTTATACGGATGCACCGGACAGCGATGGCAGGATAACCATCGATTTCAACAAGGCGTATAATCCACCCTGCGCGTTCAATGACTATACGACATGCCCACTGCCTCCACACCAGAACCGGTTTCCCATCCGTGTAACGGCGGGCGAGAAGCGTTACAAAAAACACGTCGAGTAGATTCCCGGCGACAGAGACCGCACACCTGTTTTGTGGCGACAAAAAAGGGGGCGATGATCGCCCCCCCCGTTCCTTCGAAGCATTGTCAAAGGACTAGAAACCCAGCTCCTTCTTGCGATCCTCCGCAGTTGGTAGAGGATCCTGCTTTTCCGTTATCACCGGCAGATCCGGCGCTTTCTCCGCGTTGATGGCGATCCATTCCTGCTTGTCCTCGGGCAGCTCGTCTTCAGGGTAAATCGCTTCGACGGGACACTCGGGGACGCAGGCCCCACAGTCGATACACTCGTCCGGATCGACGTAGAGCATATCCTCCGCGGCGTGAAAACAATCCACCGGACAGACAACAACACAGTCGGTGAAACGGCACTTATTGCAGTTATCGATCACCACGTACGTCATCAGTCATTTCTCCTTGTCATCGTGCTCTTAGCCTTGGGTGATACGACAACTTATAGCGTGCCCTCTTGGCAAAGGTCAAGCGAGATCGGCCGGGCTTGTGATGGGACGGAGTCCGGCCGAATTGCCGCTTCGAAACCCTGTTGTCTGTCATCAAAGAACGCCTTGCCAACGGGTTAACACGTCAAATGCCCGGTTGACACCCCTTGTGACGCGGGTTAGATTAGAGGCTGTTCAGGTAAGGAAAGGGGTGGGTTGCGATGAGAAAATACATGCCGTTGATACTGGTCGTTTCCCTGCTCGCCGGCTGCCAGAAGACGCACCCGGTGAAGGTCCACATCGATCCGGTGATGTCGCAGGGCACCATCGAGCAGATCGCCGTGTTTCCCTTCGCCAGCTCGCTCCACAGCACGGATGATCCGGACAGGGTCGCGCCGAGGATGATGGATCAGCTGTTTCGTCAGGCACTGGATGTGCGGGACGACTACAAGTTTCTCTCGCCGGAATCGGTGGCGTATGCCCTGAGGGGTGGGGGGATAAGCGAACAGGCGGAGCAATTCGTCGATGCCTGGCGCAAGGACAAACAGATCGATCAGCAGTTTCTCGAGAAGTTCTCCGGTGTGACAAAAGCGGACGCGCTCTTGATCGGCGTTGTGGATCTGTGGCAGAAGGACGAGGTCGACTACCGCGACACATCGGCGCCGGCGACCTACGTTGGTGCGACGATAACGATCATCAGCATCAACGACGGCAAGATCCTCTTCGAGGCAATAGACGAGGATTTCCTGGAGGGCGCTTACAGCGAAGCGGCTACCCGCGGCGCAAGAACCAGCGGTTCCGGTGCCGTGCAGGAGGATCGTGCGGCGAATATGTATCGGGCACCGGAGTTCGAGGAAGTGGCGATCAAGGTTGCGGGCGCGCTGGCCTCGAGCATACCAAGAAGATAGCCGGACCGGCGGCTGGCGACGGGACGACTGAAATGCGAGACGACGCCCTTTGGATGGGACACGCGATCGCCGAGGCTGAGAAGGCCCTCGAGTTGGGTGAGGTTGCCGTGGGGGCGGTGGTGGTCGGGCAGGGTGAAATTATCGGCCGCGGGCACAACAGAGCGGAGAAGACGGGTCTGCCATTCGAGCACGCAGAGATCGTTGCCATGTCGGACGCGGCGAGGAATCACGACCGGTGGGTGCTCGGCGAGGGTGTGCTCTATGTTACGGTCGAGCCGTGTGTGATGTGTGTGGGCGCGATACTGCTCGCCCGGCTTCCTCGGATCGTATACGGCGCAAAAGAACCGAGAACCGGCGCCTGTGACAGTATTCTGTCCATACCCAACGAACCGGCGCTGGATCACCGGTTGGCGGTGATCGGTGGGGTAGAGGAGGCGCGGTGCCGCGAGCTGATGCAACGCTCGTTGAGGGCCCGGAGCACCGATTGACCCCCCCCCCATATGTGGCAATTCACGCGGAGAGATGCGAGAGCTGGCTTAATCGGCACGACTGGAAATCGTGTGAGTGCGAAAGTGCTCCGAGGGTTCGAATCCCTCTCTCTCCGCCATCTTGCTTGACGAATCCCCCGAACTGTGGTACACTATGCGCACGTGAGGTCGCGGCTTGCGTCTGCATCGTGGCCGCGTATCGAGCGGTCCTTACGCACGGGACAGAGGAGTAACAGAACCCCGTTTCCCATCAACGGAAACGGGGTTTTGCCTGTTTTTGGCCCTCACATTCGTGTCATCCTCTATCGATACAACACGTTGCCAGTAGTGACCGCCCGGTCGTGGACTGCGCTTGCCCGCCGCCCCTCCAATGGGTTAATATGCCCGTGGAGAGATGCCAGAGCGGTCGAATGGGGCGGTCTCGAAAACCGTTGAGCACGCAAGTGCTCCGGGGGTTCGAATCCCCCTCTCTCCGCCATTCGCCAAGTTTGGATACAGATACGTGGGGATGTAGCTCAGTTGGGAGAGCACCTCGTTCGCAACGAGGGGGTCGGCGGTTCGAGTCCGCTCATCTCCACCATCTTCGTATGTCGGGAGGTCGTGCTAGACGGGGAGGTAGCGGTGCCCTGTATCTGCAATCCGCTATAGCAGGGTCGAATTCCCACCCGCGGGGGTTCGGTGTCGATGTCTTTCTTTGCGGTAGTGGTGTTGATGGTTGGGGCCCACGCAATGGTCACCCATGAACCCCGTCAGGACCGGAAGGTAGCAGCGGTAAGTGGTATCTGGTCATGTGATGTGGGGCACCCTGGTCGGAGCTAACCCGTACAGGAAAGCGCGGTGCCGGTTTTCAACGGTGGGTGCACGATCTCTCTTACTTATTCGGGTTTTGAGGAGTCAAGATGAGCTACGAGGTGCTCGCACGCAAGTGGCGGCCACAAACGTTCGATGAGGTCATCGGACAAGACCATATCACCCGGACGCTCAAGCAGGCCGTCGAGTCCAGCAGACTCTCACACGCCTATCTTCTCTCGGGTCCGCGTGGCTGCGGCAAAACGAGCACGGCGAGAATCCTCGCGAAGGTCATCAATTGTACAAATCTCGACGGGGGCAATCCCTGCAACCAGTGTGACTCGTGCATCGCGGTCATTCGGGGTAACAATCTCGATGTCATGGAGATCGACGGTGCCTCGCACACCGGCGTGGCAGAAGTTCGTGATCTCCAGGAGAGCATCGGGTATACACCGAGTCAGTTTTCGAGCAAGGTATACATCATTGACGAAGTGCACATGCTCTCCACCCACGCGTTCAACGCGCTCCTCAAGACCCTCGAGGAGCCGCCGAGTCATGTCTACTTCGTTTTTGCCACGACGGTGCCGCACAAGATACCCGACACGATAAAATCGCGCTGCCAACGACATCAGTTCAAACGACTGGAGGTCGCGGAGATCGCCAGCCAGCTCGAGTTGATCTGCGCCACGGAAAAGGTCACCTTCGAGCCCGAAGCGCTGCGCCTGCTGGGGCGAAAGGCCGAGGGGAGCATGCGCGATGGAGAGAGCCTCCTCGATCAGGTGATCACGGCGTCCTCCGGTGACGTCAAGACCACATCGGTCCGACAGATCCTCGGTCTTCTGGATCAGGAGATGATCGGGCACTTTCTGGGTTCGATAGGGAATCGTGACGCAACCGAGGTTTTGAAACAGCTCGATGGCGCGGTCCGGGAGGGAGTGGATCTGGAAGAACTGGTGAACGCGCTCATCGAGGGGTTTAGGGATTTGATGCTGCTTTCGGCTTCCGGTGATTTGAGCGACCTCATCTATCGTTCGAAGGAAGAGATCGCAACGCTAAAGGAGTTCCTGGGCAGCTACGAGCTGGGAGATCTGGTCACGATTGTGGAGCGCCTGTGCAATGTCGTGCCGCGGCTCAAGATGGCGAGCGATCCGCGTATCTTTATGGAGAGTGTCCTCGTCGATATCGCGCTGATCGATCGGCAGACCGATATTCGTGATTTGATAACCTCTCTGGAGGGCTCGGGGTCAAAGCGAAGCGAGGGCAAACCTGTGTCGCGGGGCGCCGCAAGAGTTCCCCGGAAGGGTGGAAAAACCGGTTCGCAAGCTGCGGCTCGAACCGCGCTTCCGGGTGCAGATCCGGCTGCGTTTGCTCGGCCGAGGGATGACTCGGCGGCAGAGCGGACAACCGAGCGTCAAGCGAACGCCGAGCCGTCACGTTCCGAGGCCCAGTCGGATACGCAGACGGCGCCTTTAGCCAGAGACGTCGACCTCGGTGCGTTGGGGTACGCGGACCTGCGCAAGTTGTGGGATGGGTTTGTGACGCACGTGAGACAGAAGAAGGTCGCCCTTGGGGTGTGTCTGATCTCGGGCACGCTCAAGTCTTTCGACGAAAACAGAATTCTGGTTCGTTTCGCAAAAGGGTTCTCGTTTCAGCGGGATCAAGTCGAGAGCCCGGACAGTCGCAAGTTCTTGAAGGGAATGTTGAACAGATACTTTGGGCGCGACATCGAACTTTTGTGTGTGAGCGAGGGCGATGAGGCCAGCGGCCTGAGGGCCGCTGGCGAGCGTGGCGCGGAGAAAGCCGCTGCAAAACGGCCCATTGAGACCAAGCCGATCGTCAGGAAGATCCTGGACGATTTCGATGGCGAGATCATTCGTTACCATCCGCAGTAAGGAGTCATTAGATGGCAAATATCGGGAAGTTGATGAAGCAAGCACAAGAGATGCAGGCAAAGATGGCCAAAATCCAGGAAGAACTCGCCCAAAAAGAGGTCGAAGCCTCGAGCGGTGGCGGGATGGTGACCGTCAGGATGAACGGCCAGCAAGAGGTCCTCGCGATCAAAATCGATCCAGAGGTTTTCAAGGAAGGCGACCAAGAAATGCTCGAGGATCTCGTTGTGGCTGCGGTCAACGAAGCGCGACGCCGGTCGCTCGATCTTGCCAAAGAGGAAATGTCGAAGTTGACCGGCGGTCTGCCCATTCCAGGCCTTTTCTAAGCATTACCCCCCGACCGCGCCCGGTCGAAAAACCCAGTTTCTGATCGTTCATAAAAGGCGAGCTTTTTGCTTCGAGAAAGGAGTGTCAGATGGAGTACGGCTCTGAGACTCTGGCAAGCCTCATAAAGCTGTTCGCCAGGATGCCCGGCATCGGTTACAAGACTGCCCAGCGTCTGGCTCTGCACCTTCTCCGGTCCGAAGAGGAGCAGGTGGCCCGATTGGGGCAGGTAATTCTGGAGCTCAAACAAAAAGTCGGCTTCTGCAAGGTTTGCGGCAGTATTACCGAATCCGAGAAGTGTGCAATTTGCACGGATCCGGGGCGGGATCGCGAGGTCCTGTGCGTTGTTGAAGACCCCAATGATGTGCTCGTCCTGGAAAACACGGGCCGGTACAGAGGCCTCTACCACGTGCTCCATGGCGTCCTTTCGCCGGTCGACGGCGTCGGCCCCGAGAAGCTCAATTTGAGGCGTTTTGAAGAACGTGTGAGGTCGGATGCTGTCAAAGAAGTGATCGTTGCCACGAATCCGACGGTGGAGGGAGACGCCACAGCTCTATATATAGCAAGAGTTTTGAGCACATTCGGGTGCACTGTCACAAGACTTGCAAGAGGCCTCCCGATGGGAGGGACTCTGGAGTTCGCGGATGACGTCACCCTTGCCCAAGCCATCGAGCGAAGGGAAACGCTCTAGTGCTGAGGCCGATATCAAGGCGGAGTGCTTATGGTAAAGACCGACTGGACGATATACGAAGAGGACTACTGGGCGATAAACGCCGAGATCAAAGCGCTATTGGAGAACTCGAATTCTCAGAGCGTCTTGCTCATCGACCAGACAGGCCAAATGATCGCCAGCGTCGGTATGGAACCCGACTTCGATCTCATGAGCTTTGCATCGCTCTGCGCCGCCGATTTCGAGGCCAACGCCCAGCTTGCCAAGTTGATCGGTGAAAAGGACTTCACCACTCTGTATCACCAGGGCTCCGATGAGAGTATGTATCTGGCCAAGGTGGCCTCGAAGATCATTCTCGTTGTGCTCTTCAACAAGCGAACCACTCTAGGTCTCGTCCGACTTCGGGTCAAGAAGGTGGTTGAAGGGCTCAACACGATCTTACCGCGTTTGTTCGAGAAGCTCGAATACGAGAACGAGGAACTAAAGGAATTCGACGAAGAATTCACGGATGAGCTCAACAAAGAAATCGATGCGCTTTTTTCGGACTGATACCGGGAGCGGGCAATGTCGCTGATCAACTACTCTTCACGAGAAATCAACTGCAAGATCGTATATTACGGACCTGGTCTTTGCGGCAAGACGACGAACATCCAGCACGTGTATAACAAAGTGGCGCCCGAAACAAAAGGCAAGCTCATCACGCTGGCCACAGAGATGGATCGAACGCTCTTTTTCGACTTTCTCCCACTAGAGTTGGGCACTGTGAAGGGATTCAAGACGCGCTTTCACCTCTACACGGTGCCGGGACAGGTATACTACGACGCGAGTCGCAAACTCATTCTTCGCGGAGTCGATGGAGTTGTCTTCGTCGCCGACTCCCAGATTTCGCGTTACGATGCCAATATCGAGAGCCTCTACAATCTCCACGACAACCTCGAGGAGTACAAGATCAAGCTCGACGAATTGCCCTACGTGATCCAGTACAACAAGCGCGACATGCCCGATATCATCGAGTTCGAGGATCTCGAGCAAGAGTTGAATACGGATGGGCATCCAAGCCTCGAGGCGATCGCCATTGAGGGCGTCGGGGTCTTCGACACGCTGAAGGCCGTCGCCAAGGGCGTGCTGCAAAAACTCTCCCGGAACTGACACTGGGTACCAACTCTCCGGACCGAAAGATAACGTTGGCGTCTCTCACGGCGGACGTGTAACATCTGACTCGTCGCAGTACCCGTCGGTTCTTACTCCCAACAGCTATCTGTGCAATGAAGTTTGTCGTGACATTCATCGGTACCTTCGGATTCACCGGGTTTTTCCCCGTGGCGCCGGCGACGTTCGCCAGTTTTGTCTTCGCGTTGATCTACGTGTTTGTGCCCGGTGGACATCTGTTGGCTCATCCTGTCACGCTTCTCGTGACGCTCGTGATTTCGGTGCCGGTGTCGACGAGTCTGGAGCGGCGCTATGGACATGACGCGAAACGTATCGTCATCGACGAGGTCGTCGGTATGCAGGTGATTCTGGTGCTGGCGAACCCGTCGATGTGGGGTATCGTTGGGGCGTTTTTCCTGTTTCGTTTCTTTGACATCGTGAAGGTGTTTCCGGCGGACCGCTCGCAGCAGCTGCCTCGAGGGTACGGCATCGTGTGTGACGATTTCATCGCCGGAATCTACTCGAGGATCGTACTGGTTGTACTGACGGCGTTCTTTCCCGGGATCGGCGAGTTCGGCATCTGGTGAGCTGCCGCCGGGATGTCAGATACAATAGCCAGGTCTAAGCCATGAACCATAATCCAGAACCTGGATCCCGAGAGGTCGAGGTCATCCTGGTTGGCAACGAGCTTCTCAAGGGAGAGCGGCGCGACGCGCATCTCGCGTACCTTGGAGGGTTGCTCGGACGTGCCGGGGTTGGCGTGTCCGCGGCGCACGTTGTCGGAGACGATCGCAGCCAGATCGCAAACCTGGTTCGTGAGGGTGCGAGGACCTCGCGTGTGGTGATCGTATCCGGCGGGTTGGGGCCGACGCACGACGACATCACTCGTGAGGGGGTCGCAGATGGACTCGATCTGCCGCTCGTCTTCCACGAGGACGAATGGAAGATCATCGAGAGCTTCTTTGCCGGTTTCGGGATGAAAGCCGATGATAGCAACCGGCGGCAGGCGTACTTCCCCGAAAGCGCCACACCGATCGCCAATCAACGCGGCACGGCCGCCGGTTTTGTTGTCGAATACGCGGGATCTCTAATCGCCGTTCTGCCCGGCCCGCCTCGCGAGCTGGTACCCATGATGGAAGAAGTCGTGTTCGCCCGGATCCAGGATATCTTCGGACGCCGGCCGCTGATTCGAAAGACGTTTCGCACGACGGGAATCGGTGAGTCGACCATGACTCCCGTCGTCCGGCCCGTTTTCGACAAGTTTCCCGAGTTCGACATCTCGTCACTGCCGCATATCGGTGGTGTGGACATCGTGGCAACCCAGAAGAGTGGTGACACCGCGCAGGCGGCGGTTCGCAAGAAAGCCTCGGAACTCGAAAGCGAGCTGCATTCGGTGTTGGGTGACAAGATCTACGGCAGCGACGGTGACACGCTGGAAGCCGTCGTCGGTGCCGAGCTCACAAGACGCGGAGAGACGCTGGGTATCGCGGAGTCGTTGACCGGGGGAATGATCGGGAAGCAGATCACGGATACGCCGGGGAGCAGCCACTACTTGCTCGTCGATGTTGTCGCCTACAGCAACGAGTCAAAGGTCGCCTTCCTCGGGGTGGCGGAGGAATCACTCGTGGCGTACGGCGCTGTCAGCGAGGCCGTTTGCCGCGAAATGGCGGATGGTATCCGCAAGAAGACCGGCGCGACATACGGTCTGGCCACGACCGGTATCGCCGGGCCCGGTGGGGGCACCGAAGAGAAGCCGGTCGGGCTGACCTACTACGGGTTGTCATGGCAAGACGGCGACAGTATCCTCCATCGTGTCTTTCCTGGCAACCGTGACGACGTACGCTCCCGCGTCATGTATGCAACGCTGGGTCTTCTGTATAAGCATCTCGTCCGCAAGCCGAAGGAATAGGGAACGATAGGGCGCGCTGGTGAGGTCTTTCGTAGGATCCCTTCGCGGGAACCCTCTTTCAGAGGACAGGCGAG
>CBDVBZ010000047.1:0-24404 GCA_965372355.1 uncultured bacterium
GGATGGGTCTCGGTGAAATCAGCCGCGAAGCCGCCGTACAGTGCTACTCCGCCGCGAAGCCGCCGTACAGTGCTACTCCGCCGCAAAACCGCCGTACAGTGCTACTCCGCCGCAAGGCCAAAGCGCGGCTTGTTGTGCACACCCACGTTCGTAAGATCGGTGCAATGGGACAACTCGCCAAAGTCAGTTCTGGCGCAGCCTTCTCAACAAACCCAGATAGGATTCGGCGAGTTTCTTTCCGGCGCCGTCGCTCTCAAGCCTGTCAACAAGGGCACAGAGATCCTCCGATGGCTCGTGCCCTCTCTGATATGCCTCAAGCACCAGCTCCAGAGCCCGTTCTTCGCTGGACTCAGCCTCGTTCTCACTACCGATCTGCCTCTGAATGCTCGCCTTCTCGGCGACCAGACGTGCGTAGGCAGCGATGTACGCCGGTTGCTGCAAGAGCATCGCCGCTGTCGAGGAATCGACCCTTGGAAGCAATTCTGCTGGAGGCCCGGGTAGGAGTGCCGTCGCTGCCTCCACCTCACGAAGGGCTTCGTCAACTTGACCTGCGGCTTTGAGGCCGACGATCCCTGCGATCATGCCGCTGATCTTCTCGATGATTCGCAGAATGTAATCATCGCGAAACATGCTCATGGGCGACGTCCTTGATTACCGTGCCCTAGGGCTCTTCATCTCTGACGGTGAGAAGCCAGATGTCGTAGGTCAGGGTCGCGTTGGGGGGAACAGTCTTGCGGTAGCCCTTCTCACCGTAGGCCAGGTGAGGAGGAATGATCAGCTTTCGTTTGCCACCTTCCCGCATCGTGGCAATACCCTCGATCCACCCGGGGATCAGTTCGCCGCCGCGGAGCGAGAATCGAATGGGCGCGCCTCTATAGTACGAGCTGTCGAACACCGTCCCGTCGTCCAGAAATCCCGAGTAGTGCACGATGATCTCACTGTTGGGCATCGGCAGCTCGCCCTCACCAATGACATAGTCGATATACTGCAGTCCGGTTTGTGTGACGGCGATCTCGTAACCGACATCGTTCCACTGTGTCGGCGGTATAGGCCCGGGCTCGACCTTCACGAGCTCTACTTCAAATTTGACCCAGGTGTCGGCGGGGACCATTCCCTTGCCCTCCTTGCCAAAGGCGAGCTCGGGCGGGAGAATCAAGATCCGCCTGCCACCCGGGCGCATCGTCGCAACACCCTCCTCGAGGCCGGGAAGCACCTGTTCGAACCCCAATCTGAACCGGTACGGCGTCTCACGGTCCTGGTAGCTGTCGAACTGGTCGCCATCGACATACCAGGCCGTATAGACGATGAACATGATGTCGCCTTTTTTGGCGAGCGATCCCTCACCCTCGGCGATCTCGGCAATCTCGAGGCCGCTGGGCGTCGTCCACTCCGGATGTCTACTACAGCCGGTCGATACCAGGGCAATCGACAGGGCGGATATGAGTGTGGATCTGCAAACCCCGAGTTTCATCGTCTTTCCGGGTCAAATGAGCGTTGCCGACCATTATGTCGACCTGATATTTCAACAATTTAGTGCTTCTACTATAGCTCGGCAAGTCTCGATTTTCTCTTTGAGAGTCGCCCGCAATACTCTAGAATTCCGCCTGATAGTCACTCTCGCAGAACAGATACGCCTTTTGCGACATAGGGCGCAGGACTAGCCCACGAGGTCACAGGATAAGTCATGATCCGATTGCTGCGCGCATACAGAAAGTACGAGGGCCGATTTCTTCTTCTATTTGTTCTTCTCGTCCTGACGATGTTTCTGCTGCCGTACGCTCAGGGGCATCGGGCCCTTATGACCATTCTCTTTCTCGCCATACCTCTCGCGGGCGTGTACGCAGCCAGCTACAACAGACGCGCGCTCGTGATCGCCATCATCCTGGTGATCCCGGCGATCGTCACGGGGACAGCCCTCAATCTCGACACCCAGCTCTTTGCGGTGTGGCTGTCGTACTTGAGTGCTGTGGCATTTTACGGCTTCACCACGACCGTCGTACTGACGTACGTTCTCAGACAGAAGACCATTACCGCAGACACGATCTACGGTGCCTTGAGCGTCTACCTGCTTTTGGGTATGACGTGGGCGTTCGCGTTTGCCGCCGTTGACAACTTCTCGCCCGGATCATTCTTCATCGACACCGCCTACAATCCGGACGGCATGCTGGGGCAAGTGGATTTCTTCTACTATAGCTTTGTCACGCTGACGACACTGGGTTATGGAGATATCCTGCCGCTTACGGCACAGGCACGGATGCTCGCCGTTCTCGAGGCAGTTTGCGGCGTGTTATTCACAGCCACCCTCATCGCCAGTCTCATGGGGCGACTCCGATATCGCTCCGATGTGGAAGGTGATGGCGCCGGCTAGCCGAGAAAGCCGAGAAACTTGTTGAGCTTGCCGCCCATTTTGATCAGCTTCTCGATCTGTTCCTTCGGCATGTCACGAATCTGCTCGTAGAGCGTCCCGACCATTTCCAGAAACTCGAGCATCTCTTCCAGACGCTCTTTTGTGTGGGGATCCGGTGCATCGGAACGCTCGAGCTCTTCGAGACAGCCCCTCAACATGGTCACCGTCGGCTCCACTTCTCGCTGTCTGCGCCCTTCCAGGACCACCTTGAAAAGCTCCCAGACATCTTTGCTCATGGATCCGTAACGATCTCGTCGATCGCCGAGTTCGTGGACGACGTTTACCAGGTCCCAGTTCTGGAGTTCCTTCAGGCTCGTGCTGACATTGGACCGTGCGACCGACAATGTGGTGGCGATTTCCTCGGCTGTCACCGGCTCGGGAGAAAGATACAGTAATGCGTGGATCTGGGCGATGGTGCGGTTGACGCCCCAACGCGCTCCCATCTCGCCCCAATGGAGAATGAACTTTTGTTCGGCTTCGGATAAGTCGGGAACTGGCATCGGTGTCTCGCTCGGTGCAACGGTGTACTGCAATTGCGGGCTTATAATAAGTCAAATCCCGCTCGTATACAACCGTTTTTGGCCGACGACACGCAGTCACAACAAACACGTGGCCACCCCGGTTTGTCTTTTGCAAAAACTTTGCTAAAATATAAGTGTGACTGAAGGCTATGCAGAAATGACCGTCGGTCTCTGTGCGACCTGCCAACACGCACAACAGGTTCGGTCGTCGAGGGGACCTACGTATTTTCGATGCCGGCTTTCCGCGAATGACACGCGCTTCGCCAAGTACCCCGCCTTGCCGGTGCGCTTGTGCCCCGGGTTCGAAATGGAGGACGCCCCGGACGAGCGCTAGCTTACAGCAGGCCTGTTGACGCCCTCCCGCGCGGCAGTTTTTCGCAGCGGGTAGCCCGAGACCGCAGCATCACCGAACAGCGTCAGATACCGCCGGGCAATCCGCGACCACACCATCGGCCGGGTGTAGACGTATGCCCTCTGCCGCATCGAGCGCATCGAGCGGTCGTCCGACAGAAGATCGTTGATCTCCCTGGCAAGCGCCGCGGCATCGCAAACGGGAACGAGCCTGCCGCGTCCCTCCGACAAAAGCTCCCTCGCACCGAGAAATGGCGTCGCCACCGCGGCGTTGCCGCAACCGAGCGCGTAGGCAAGAGTGCCGCTCGTTGTTTGATCGAGGTTGCCGTACGGTGCAACGAAGATATCGGTCTCCGACATGAGGCCAAGAAGCTCCCGCAGATCAACGAAGCGGTCGAGGAATAAAACCCTGTCTCTCACCCCCAGCTTTTTCGCCCTGTCCTGGAGGCTTCTCCGGTACGATTCGCCCTCCGAGCGCCGGATGACCGGGTGGGTCCTGCCGAGCACGACGTATGTGGTATCGGGGTGCCTTTTGACGATCTCGGGCATCGCGTCGATCACATACTCGATGCCTTTGGCCCGGCTGAGCAACCCAAACGTCAACAGGACACGCCCGCGGAGGCCCAGTTTCCTTTTGTATTCCGGCGGATCAGCGAACGGGACATCGTGTATACCGTGCTGGATGTAAGCGATCTTCCGCCTATCTGCGCCATACACGTTCTCGAGCAGATCGACGGCGGTGCGGTTCATGACAACCAACCTCTTTGCCCTGCTCGCGATCTCGCTCAACACCTCTCGCTCAGCGGCGAGAGGCTTGGCGGGCACGGTGTGACACGTAACCACGGCCGGTCGGCGAAGTCTCCGCATCAGGATGAGGATGTGCGCACCCCGTTCGCCCCCGAAGATCCCGAATTCGTGCTGGATGCTAACGATCCCCCTTCCTGCGGAATCGAGATAGTCGGCGACATCCACATAGTCAACACATCGGTCTTGTCGAATGGTTCGTGTCACGCGGGCGGGATACTGATAGCCGCGATCCGTGTCGTTGATGGCGACCACGTAGACGGGCCCGTCGCTGTTTTCCGCGACCGCTTCCGCCAGATCGTACGTAAACGTGGCTATACCGCATGCTCGCGGCAAGTAGGTGCCAACAAAGGCTATGTTATCTGTAGTACTGAGCCCGGCCATCACAACCCTTCCACCACACAAGACTTTTGAGCTGGAGCTGTCTTTATCCGCAGGCGTGTAATCTCAGTGGTTCGCAACAACATGGTACCAGAGTGCATTAGAGCGGGCAAACAGAATATAACGAAGATTTGAATAGGGGTCAAGGCAACCCTACGGCGGAGCCGTTTGCAAGGGTCAAATGTCCTTCAGGATCGGCACCATGCCGCGCAGTGTTCCTTTTGCGACACCGATCACCGTGTCCGCCGCACCATAGTAGACGAGTATTTCGTCGTCCAGGCCAACGACTTCCCGGTCCTCGGCGGGCACGGCCCCGCAGGTAAACACAACTTGCGGCACCCAGTACCGTTGCCCCTCACCCTCGCCGATCTCGTAACCCAACTCGGGCTCGAGGATTGGGTTCGGCGACTGGTAGATGACGCGCGAGGGATCCTCCAGATCCATCAGAAGGACGCCGAGACGGTATCGTCGTTGATAGTCGACACCGTGATAGATATTCAGCCAACCATGTGTCGTCTTGATGGGTTGCGCTCCCGCACCGAGCTTGATGCCATCCCACATCATACCGGAACGCGGGCCGATGACGATTTTCTGTCCCTTGCGCGGCCACGGGCAGTCGAGCTCGTCGAGGTAGGAGATCCACATGTTGGGCTCGATACGGTGATAGAGGATATAGTGGCCATCGAACTTGTCTGGGTAGAGAACGGCGTCCTTGTTGGGCAGACCCGGGAATCCCAGGCCGTGGCGTTTCCAGGCGCCGAAGCGATGTCTGAGAAACGCGCTCCTCGTGATAGACGCCATGGCAATCTGAGCCACCTCGCCGTCGTATGCGGTGTAGAGCATGTACAACCGGTGGCCGATCACGGTCACACGGGGATCCTCCGTGCCCTTCGACTCCGTATCATCGCCGGCGGGTTCGAAGATCGGCTTTTTCAAACGGCCATCGATGTGGATACCGTCTTTGGTCCACGCGAGGCCGACGCGCGAGATCTCGTCATCGCCAAACGCTCGGTAGAGGATGTAGATCGTCCCATCGAGACGGACCGCCGCCGCGTTGAGGACATAGCGTGACTCCCACGAATGCTCGGCGATGGGCTCGAGGAGCGGTCGTTCCAGTGGGCGCTCCAGGCGTGCCGACGACAGAGCCCGCGCCGTCGGCGTCTGTGTAATGATAACGTCGGGTTCTTGCACCGATATGCCGAGAAGCTCCGAACTCACGTTCTCGGGCTCGCGCCCTTCACCGATCATGCGGTCCACGGTTCGGTTGATCGTATCTTCATCACCGAGACCGGCGCGCTCGAGGTACTCTGTGAGAAAATCCATCGTCGCCCAGTCGCGCTCGACGAGCGAGGAGAGTGGTGACGGGGTTCCGAGCCCACCACGGTAACTATAGCTGGTCCACGTCCACGCCGACAGCGGCACGAAAGTCGCATCGGGCAGCGTGATGGACAGATGGTAAACATCGACCATTGCACTGAGCAAACGCCCGGCCTCCGCGCTCGCCTCGTGTCGGATGAGTTCGTCGGCAAGACGGTGGAGCCGTTCGGCAACGGCACGCTGCTGACGGTTTTCGAAAAGATTGTGCGCGCTGAGCACGTGGCGCCCCCAGTGATTGCGCAGCGATGTGACGAGCCTCTTGCGAAAATCGTTGCCGCCTTCCGCGAATTCCTGCCAGAGACGCGAATGGAACTCGACCCCGACCGTTGTGTGAACGAGCCGCAGAAAAAACGTGAGCCGGTGGTACTCGCCGCCCCATCCCTTCGGTGTGTTGCCGGCGATCACACGGCCGGCCAGCCTGGCAAGCGGGGTGACGCTCCGTGACTCGAACGATCCGCTCAGGTACTCGACATTGATCACGACCGGCCGGATCAGGTCCACATGGAACCAGGACGGATCCGCGCTCTCCTCGAGGAGATCCAGCACCTGTTCGAGGTAAAGGCGCTCCTCCGTGCATGCCGCCATCGCCAGCGCGTCACACGGGTTGTAGCGCTCGATAAGATTCGCGATGCCCTTGAGACGGAGCCGCGTGATCAGGTTGCGCGGGGGTAAGGCAGTCAGAATGCGGCTTGCCGCCTCCCGCGTCAGCTGAAAACCGGGGGCTTCGGCAAACGTGTAGACCACATGGCGCGCCAGCGCGACTGCGCCCTTGATGGTCGACAAGTCGTCCGTGAACACCTGTTCTTCGAGCTTGCGGTCGATCTGGACCATGAAATCATGGATCTTCAGGAGGATCGTACCCGAGTCCGCCGCTTCGGCGAGACCGAGATGGTCGTCGAGGAAATGCATGAACTCCTGCCGGTAGCGGTCCAGGAGAGACTGGTAGACGTGACTGGCCCAGACGAGGCCGCCATCCGGCTTCTCCAACTCCTGCGGGAGGACGATCTCGACGTGGGGCACGAACTCCCACGCCCCGATCTTTGGCAGATAGGGCATCGTTGCGACGCGACGCTCCCGCCACTGCGATCGGAATTCAACCCGGGCCGCGGCAAAACGATCGGCCTGCTTTTCGATCACGTCCTCGGCTTCGCGCCGCACAATGGCGGCGGCGCGCTTCGCGTCGACGTGGTTGCCCTCGGCGAGCCGATCCTTGATCGCATCGAGGTCGCGGGTGAGCGTCCACAACCGGGCGAGGAAAAGTGGAAAGAGCGCGTCGACGACATCTTCGGTGTGATACGTCGTCTCGAACCGGTACGCAAACAAGAAACGATTGACGATCTCCAGCCACTCCTCCGCGCCGAGACCCGAGCGATTGGGACCGACATCGGCGAAGTGCTCCATGCGCCGACGGAAGTCGTCTGGCAGGATTTCGCGCAAGAGCGTGTTGTCGAAATGGTCGAATTCACGCTTGAAGCGACGGAAGAGCGCATCGGTGTCGATTGCGTAGCGGGGCGGCACGATGTCGCTCATCGCCGCTCCCAACATGGCCGGGCGCACGATCGGCTCGGGTGCATTGAGCCACGTTCGGACGTTTTCTCGGACCTGCTTCATAAGAGTGTACGCAACCTGGCGAAAGACCGGCTTCATGCGGTCCATACCCAGGCCCCGACGAAAAGAGGCCAGCCCCAACGGCACCTCACACACCGAGTATTCCTCGAGAATGGCGTGCGTGATCAACCACGGGTCGAAGCCAAAGAGCCCCCAGTGGTCCGCCCAGTCCTCGGCGGCGTCCCGGCAGCTGCGCACCAGGCGGGGTGACATCGCCGACACATGGGACGTGGGTTGCCGGACTCGAAACCCAAAAACCTCGGTGATGAGCGGGTAGGCAAAGAGTGACTCGACGGTGTGGACGAGCGGGTGTCGCGCGAACCGCGCCAGTGCAAGATCCTGCTTATCCCGGCGTATGGGCTCCAGCAGGTCGGCGATCCACCGCCGTGAATAGCCACGGCCGGGCTCATCGCCGTCCTTATCCTGTGGATCGAGGTTGGGCGGCAGCACGACCAGCTCGGCGCCGGCCTGGGCGGCCACCTCCAAAATCGCGTGGAAGGTCCATCCGTGTGTCTCGAGCCCGAGTATGTGCGTGAACGCCAGGGCCTTAACGCCGGTATCCGGCGCGCAGCGTGACAGCGCGGCCTCGAGCTGATCGTGTCGGTCGCGCGGACCGACGCAGAGGACGAGCGATTTCTGCTCGAGACCCATGTCGACCAGGCCGTGGCAGGCCGTCTTCATGACGGCGGGCAGTGTGTCGTCGTCGTCGCTGAACGGAAACGCCACGATGACCTCGACGTCGCCGAACCCGCCGACCTCATCGAGGCCTCGACGAAGCTGCTTTCGAAAACCGGCGATGTCCTCCGGCGTGGCCGCCGTTCCATTCCATGACTCGGTCAAGCGGTTCTCCTTTTCTGATGGAAAGAAAGCATATAATATGCCGCATGGGAACCCCGAAGACAAAGGGCCTACGGGGCTGGGTGAACTCGGCGCGCCGCGGCAGCAGGGCGGCGGGTTGATTCATCCGGAGGAGAAGAAGCGAAAGAGGTTACACGAAACAAGATATGCATATCCCTGATACTTACAGCGCTGCTACCGCTGAATACCCTGTCATTCGGTCAAGAACCTGCAAAACCCCGCTATGTTGAGTCGAACAGACTGTCAAAATACCTGGTCTCGTTACCTGGAGATTTTGACCCGTCCAAAACATACAATCTCGTTGGGGGACCCGAAGTATCCCGGTGCAACCCGTCCTTCTAGTATGAAATTCCCAGCATTTCATCATGAAATGCAACGGTCTCATCGCAAACACACCCCACCTTCGTAACTGGATTATTGTCAAGGAATTAACGGCGTTTACCGGCATGGCATGCCCAATGCACTTGCTGTTGGCTGGTTATTGATGAAGGGAAGTTGGCAAGAGCCGTCGCACCGAAGGAGACCCCTATGTACCGCGAACTCCGTGAGCAGAGCAAACTCGCCGAAGAAGACCTGGTTCGGGTCACCCGGGAGTTGATACGCATCCCAAGCCACGGTTTTCGAGAAAGAGCGGTGGCTGATCGGATCGAAAATCTCCTCGAAGGCATGGAGTACGACCTGGTCTATCGAGATGAAGTCGGCAATGTCGTAGCAGTACTGACCGGCGACGAAGAAGGCCCGACAATCCTGCTGAGTTCGCATATGGACACGGCGCTTCCCGAGGACGAAGAGGCGTTTACCCACAGCCCGTACTCGGGTCGACTCGAAGGGGGCCGCATCTACGGGCTTGGCGCCACCGACGGCAAGGCAGGGCTGGCCGCACAGATCTACGCGGGTCACGTTCTCGCCACAGGGCCGGTGTTGTCCCGCGGCACGCTCGTCTTCGCGGCTACTGTCGCCAACGAAAACGGCTGCGGTGTCGGTCTGCGCTATCTGCTGCAGGACTCACTCCCGAAGCTCGGTATCACACCGGATATCGCAATACTCGGGGAGCCAACGAATTTGACGATATGCAGGGGGCACGACGGTTGGGCGGAAATCGTCGTGCACATCGAAGGTGCCACGTCCTGCAACGTGACTCGTGGAACAGATCTCGTGTTCCAGAGTCTGCGCCGGACGGCAAGTGTGTGTTCTCTGCACGGAACGCGAGACGTCATGTCGGTGACACCGCCGAAATATGACGGCCCTCTCGACGGCCGCGGTGCAACGATAGAGGTCCACCGCCGCCTTTATGCCGGCGAGTTGCCGGAGCGCTGTGCTCATTGGGTCGAGAAACGCATACTGAATGGGACAGAGCTAGAAACAGACGTATCGGTGCACGTCGCGGTTCGAACCGAGCGCCGGCGTTTCTACAGCGGCCAGACAGCCACGGTCCTGCGCAGTTGCGCGCCGTGGCTGCCTGATCGTTCCGAGTCAGTCCTCCTCCAGGCCCACAAAATACTGCAAGACATTGGTCCGTGGCATTCAGGAATCCGAACGTGGCCGGATGCACGCCTTGGCATGGGCACGCCTGGGGGCATGCTGACCGGAGACTATCAGATCCCCACTTTTGCGTTCGGTCCCGGTGAGGCTCGGTTGGCACACACACCCGTGGAGTCGGTTGCGGTCGACAGACTTGTCGATGCCGTCCTCGGAACGGCAGTCCTGGCGCACGACCTCATTGGTGCCGCACGATTCGGTTGGGCCATCGCACCGTAGGCGAGGTGGCAAAAAAGAGGTCCAGAGAGATGTCAGTGAATAGAACTCGATCAAAGCAACCGCGCCGAATTCGTTTCGGTAGAGGAGGTGTCGAAAATGAGAAAAACCAAGCACGTACTAGTCGTCGCGGTGTGCGCCTTACTCATGGTTGTCACATCCGCCGAGATTGCTCCGAGCCAGCAGAGCACGGCGAAGCAAATGGATCGTTTCATTGTTCGGACCCAACTGATCTGCAGTGAGATGAACCGGACAGGACAGGCGAAGTGGCATCGCCAGATGCTGATGCAGATGGGCGAATCGATGGGGATCATGGCAGAGCAGGTCAAGATTCTTGACGAACGGTCGCGGAAGATGGTGCAGAACAAATCCCTTATGCAAGACCGGGAGTTGGAGGCCGATCTCTACGGCGTCAATGCCCAGATCGTTGAGCTGACGCGCACAATGGAAAACATGCTCCAGTACATGGAGCACATGACGTATCGCTTTGGCAAGATGTCTGCGAACACAAAGCGGCATGCGCTTGCCCAGACCACGATGGATTAGCCCCGGTCTGTGTGCCCGTGGGCTAGAAATGCGGCCATGATTAATCGGGTTCTGCTGTGTAGAGGAGGAAGCAATGCAAATATGCATTCCAACGGAGGATGATCGGGCGTTGGACGCCCGGGTGTACGACCACTTTGGAAGCGCGCCATTCTTTGCGCTCGCCGATACCGAGTCCGGAGACATTGAGATGCTGGACAATACCAAGGGACGCCATCGACACGGTGAGTGTGAGCCCATCGATCACATCGACGCGGATCAAACCGATGCAGTGGTTTGCCGGGGCATCGGCAAGCGGGCCTGCGCCTCCCTGGAGCGTGCCGGCGTCGATGTCTTGATCACCGCTGCACACACGGTGCGTGACGTCATTGCCGAAGCCCGTGAGAAGAAGCTCCGGAGGCTCTCGACCGATGAGGCGTGTGGTGGTCACAGCGGAAAGCACCGGCGTCACTCCCACTGAAGACCCCGAGCTTGCTCGGCAGGAGACGGTGGCGCCGATGCGGAATCAAGCGCGTTTCGCCGCGGAGCGGGGATTAATCCTCATTGGCGATGGAAACAGAAGGTGAGGTTGACAATGAAAACGGCGAGTGGAGCCTTGAATGGTAAGAAGGTCGGGATCTTCGGCAAGGGCGGGAGTGGAAAAAGCACCCTCACCGTGCTTCTCGCCGGTGCGCTGAGGAACTTCGACTACGAGGTCTGCGTTTTGGATGCCGACTCGAGCAACGTGGCCTTGTATCGAGCGCTGGGGCTTCGGGAATCGCCGAGACCGCTCGTTGAGTATTTCGGCGGCATGGTGTTTGGCGGCGGTCTGGTGACCTGCCCCGTCGACGATCCCAACCCGTTGCCAGGGGCAGAGATCCAGCTGGAGGAGCTTCCGTGGCGGTACCGGGCCACGACTCCGGACGGGATCCAGTTCCTCGTTCTGGGGAAAATGGGCCGATACGGGCCGGGCGCCGGCTGTGACGGGCCGATTGCCAAGATAGCCAGGGACCTGCGCGTGTACAGCGCGGCCGGGGACCTGGTCACGCTGGTCGATTTCAAGGCGGGACTCGAAGATTCGGCGCGAGGGGTGATCACGGGGCTGGATTGGGTCGTTCTGGTCGTGGATCAAACCGCTGCCTCTGTCCAAATGGCTATCGACATGAAGGATATGGTCGAAAAGCTGGTGGACGGTGTAATGCCCGCCACCAGGCATCTCGACAACCCCGCTCTGGTCCAGATGGCGAATTTGATTTACGCAAATGCGAAGGTCGAAGGCGTTTCGTATGTACTCAACAAGATATCGGGAGCCACCAAGGAGCAGTACCTCCGCGACAGGCTGCTCGAAGCGTGCATAAGCCCAATCGGCACGATCCATGATGCTACAGCGGTCTCGGTAGGTTGGTTGACGGGATCCAAACTGAACACGGAGAGCACCCGAGAAGAAGTAACCACAATCGCGGAGAGGTTGGAACGAGCGGTGCGAGCGAACCAGGCCCCCAGGCTGCCTGACCAACGGCGCAGCGGTCACTCATAGAATCGCTCGGTGCGGGGTCGGACCAAAAGAGGCTTGACAACAATGAAGAATGACTATCCGGAATACAACCGTGCAGTGCGTGAGATGTTCACAACGCTGGACCGTCTGCGGTATACGGTGCGGAGGCTCTATCACGGCTCGAGCAATTCGAAATGACAGATGTGAGTTAGTCACCGCTCACCGACAACAACCCGCCATCGCGCCCTGTTGGCGGGTGAAAGAGGAGATATTGCGATGAGTATGAAGATTCTGTTGGCTTTGGATGGATCGGCGAACTCCCTGAAGGCCGCTGAACACGTTGGAAGAGTCAGCTGCAGCTGTCGCGACATGGAGATCACGTTTTACCACGTGATTGTCCGTCCACCCGAGCTTTCCGAGCACCCAGGTGAGCACACGGCCGGTGATGAGGAGCGGCTCAAGGAGGCACTGAAGGAAAAGCAGAAAGCGTGGCTGGCACGGGCCCGGGAACGGGTCGAAACAACGGTTTTCGCTCCTGCCAGAACGGTCTTTAGGACCAGCAGCGTGAGCGAGACACAGGCCCTGATCCGAACCAAGGTCGAGGCGGAAGCCCATCTGGACGCAGCGTTGGCCATCATTAACGAGGCGAAGACCGGCGGATACGATGTTGTCGTCATGGGCAGAAGAGGGGTGTCGATGCTGAAGGAGTTCGTCTTTGGAGGCGTCACGTGCAAAGTTATTCATCATCTGCGCGGCTGCGCGATATGGATTGCGGAATAGAAGCCCGGCGGGATGCAACAATGGTGGACGTGGTCGAACCACCGTCACCTACCCCCTTTTTGTGAGAGACAATGGGTGATACGGTTAGTCAAGTGTTCGGCCCGTCCCCTCCCGTCGGGCAACTCTGTTTTTGGGTTTCGATCTCATCCCGTCCAACCCACGCACCCACGCGACCGGCTTGACTGGGAGAAAGGTGCTGAGCCTCCTCATTAGCCCCCCCAATACCATTGCCTTTGCCCCCCGAGTTGTGGAAACCAAGGACCTGGCGCGCTACGGCACGGTCGTCTCCTTTCCCGGAGTGATCGTCATGCTACTTGTGATCCTCGTGGCCCACAAAACGCTTCGCCTGTCGTAACCGCCGGGTGCTTTCTCAAAACCGAGATCAGAAGCACTTCATAGTGAAACGATTTTATTTCAGCTCGAAATGCCGTGCCCAAAACGCCACCATGCCACTACACACAACCCATTGTAATCAATGCAACTAGACTGCTCCTGCATTGTGGCATGGCAGTTGCGAGTTTGTGATCACTGTTGTTGGCAGGAAGGAGATGCGTGATGCGAACGAGTTATGAATGCATATCATGTTTGGTAAACCAATTGCAGTTCATCTCGGAGGTGGTTACGAACGATCGTGAACTCCGGGAACGCATCGTGCGCGAGGCGCTGAGAATCCTGTCAGACATCGACATGGACAAGCCTCCGCCGTATGCGGCGCAACAGATTCACCGGGTCGTCCGTGAGATCTCCGGAAATCCCGATCCTTACAAGTTTTTCAAAGACCACTTCACCCGCTTAGCCCTGAAAGTATATCCCTACGTGAGGAATATCGTCCGGCGTTCGGACGATCCCTTCCGGACCGCGGTCCTCGTGTCCTTGGCCGGCAACGTGATTGACTACGCGCCGGGCCGAGAGATCAAGCTCTTTGACACAATCAACGAGATGCTGGCAGGCACACCGGCGATCGACCAAATCGCCGATCTCAAGTCAGTTGTGGAGAACGCTCGGTCCATTCTGTACATCGGCGACAACGCAGGTGAAACCGTGATGGATCGGTTGCTTATCGAGCAATTGCCCTCGGAGGCAAACGTGATCTACGCGGTACGCGGCGGCGGGATTCTGAATGACGCCACTTTCGACGACGCGGTAGCAGCCGGTATCGACAAAGTCGCCGACATCATGTCCACCGGATCTGACGCGCCTGGAATCATTCTGGAAGACTGCACTGAGGTGTTTCGCAGAACATACTGGGATGCTGACTGCGTTGTCGCCAAGGGAATGGGCAATTTCGAGACCCTTAGTGACCCAAAGAGGAAGGACGTGTTTTTCCTCTTGCTGGTCAAGTGTGATCTCGTTGGGCAACAGATCGGAGGATGCACTACCGGTGACGCCGTTGTCATCCGACGGAATGGGAAAGAGATCGGGTGGCCTCGATCTCTCCACGGGCACCGTACATCGCACATTGGAATCACTGGTGATGCCGTCGTCGAGTCATGCGAAGAGAAACCGCTCGACTTCATGGCGGCGAATCGATTCATACGGATATAACGCGAGAAGGGCGCTCTGTCCTTCTTCGACAACAGGGATGCCTATGAATCGCACAACTTATTGTCGAGGACACGAAAACCACGGTGTTCAAGCTCATGCTCGGTGGCTTCGCATTACGGTGTCGTGCAGCGTTCTTTCATGAATCACGGCCCAGTCTGCGCAAATAGAACTTTCTTCCCTCGAAAGTCGTCACTGTCAGCCGATTTTGACGAATCAGATACTCTATCACCTTCCAGTTGCTCCGCGCCCGATCCAGAAAGTCGCCCATGGCGTCTTCTCGCATCGGATGGACGGCGGTGATGCTCAAAACGTCATCCTCAACATCCCCGGTAAAGGCAAAGGCATTTCCTTCGTAACCAATCAGATATTCCACTGCCTCTATTCTCTTGTTGAAGATTTGGAACGCCATGTTCAGATCGGTTTCCGAGGGAGCAACTGCGAACTCTTCGTCCGGAGGACGGGTGGGAATCGATAAATAAGCGACCCGCGGACGAATCTGTGCAATGAAATCTGCAGCAGCCTCGAGCATCACCGGCCGGTCGTTTAGTCCTGCTACGAGCATGGTCTCTGTTGTTAGTTCTCCCTGGAACGATACAGAAAACTCTTTTACCGCATCCACAATCGCTTGCAGTTCGAGTGATCCGTGGGGGCGATTGATCTCGTGCCAGGTGTTTTCCCGTACGGTGTCGATCTTAACCGAGACCCAATCAGCCTTTGACAATTCTTTGCGAACCTCTTCTTGCCACATCAGCGATGCGTTTGTTATCACGGCGATCTTGATACCCAGGGATCTGAGCAGTTCGATCTCCCGGCCCAGATTAATATCCAGCGTGGGTTCCCCGTCAGGAACAAAGGTCAAATAGTCGATCTTCTCGCCGTGTTCACCGGCTTGCTGAACCTTCTCCCGAACTTGCTCGTAGACATACTCTGGCGAGTAATATTTGCGCCTCTCGACTCGCATTCCAACCGTCCTGCCAAGTTGGCAATAAACGCAGGCATAGGTACAGTTTTTGGGCGGGATGTTATTGATGCCCAGACTCTTACCCAATCTTCGAGACGGCACCGGACCAAACGCTATCATAACAAGTTCCTTTGCATTAGTCGCTTTGGCGCCCGGCCGCACCCGATCGTGTTTCCCCAAGCTTTTGGCTGAGTGCCCTTATCATGTCCTTCGTTGTGGACCGCAGATCGTATTCCGGTTGCCACCCCCATTGTTCACGTGCGGCGCTATCATCGATGCTGTTTGGCCAGGAGTCGGCGATCTGCTGTCGCTCACCATCAATTTCGTAGGCCATCGTAAATTCCGGGATGATCCTCCGGATTTCGGTCACGATGTCACGGGGCGAAACACTCATAGCGGTAACGTTGAACGCATTTCGATGTATGAGTGTGCTCGGATCCGCCTCCATCAATTCAATGGCCGCTCTTATCGCGTCGGGCATATACATCATATCCAGATATGTATTGTCCCTGAGATAACAGGTGTATTGTCTGCGGTAGACCGCTCCGTAATAGATCTCTACTGCGTAATCCGTTGTACCGCCACCCGGCAACGTCTGGTGAGAAATGAGCCCAGGATAGCGAACACCCCGGGTATCTACGCAGAATCTCCTGAAGTAGTAGTCGCATAGCAATTCACCCGAGACTTTGGTAACGCCGTACATTGTCGTCGGGCGTTGAATCGTATCCTGAGGTGTGTCCCTCAAAGGCGTAGCTGGGCCAAACGCACCAATGGAACTTGGGTGGAAAACCTGGCATTTGTGCTCCCGTGCGACTTCCAGAATATTGTGAAGCCCAGTCATATTCACATGCCAGGCAAGCTGAGGGTTCTCTTCTGCCACCGCGGACAGGATGGCGGCCAGATGATATATGATATCAACCCGCCATTGCTTTACCACCTCAGCAACACGATTTGCATCCGTACAATCCACGATTTGATATACGCCATGGTCACCGATACCGTTGTTTGGTTCCGTCTTAATATCAGAGGCGATCACATTCTCACTGCCGTAGCGTTCTCGTAGTGCCCGGGTTAGTTCTGAGCCGATCTGTCCGGCGGCACCGGTCACCAGTATCCTTTTCATTTGCACCTCTCACATTTAGCAGGTGGAGTCCGCCTAGCGAGTCGAATCACAGACGCTCAGAAAAACAAGTTACTATGAGCCCAGCTTTCGACAATATACCGTCGCCCGTCCAGGCCGAAATCCTAGCAACGGCCTGACCGGCGGTTTGAGCGTCTGCCCCAGCATCGCTGACGATCTCAACGATATGCTCCTCTTGATCCTCACCGGATGCCTCGCTCCACGCGACCCGAACTGATCAGGCGAAGAACGCGTTTTCGACCGCATGTTGCCTCCTTTCAGGATCCACCACCGGGTTATCCAATTGCTTTGATAATTCAGAAAACGCAAGTCGTATGCCACGGCGCGTCTCTTGTCGAAGCGTATATATATCAATGAGTTGCCATCTAACTAAGCAGTTGCGTCGTCGGTCTGGTCGTTTTATAATGAAACGTGGTTATTTCAACACGAAATGACCACAAGCACGAGCCTAAGATCTGAGGCTGGAGTGGTTAGGAGTAGGCCCCCTTCAGGACGAGAGGTGATATCCATGCGGCCAGAAGACATCAAGCTGGACGAAATGGTGTCGTTTTCCGAGGGGTTGGTAAGCCTCCACGGGCGACGTCTGATCCTTCATGACATCCACGCGATGGCGCAACTTAGAAAAGACCTGGTCGACGCGTTGGGTGTTACGCAGTCGCGCAGAATCCTGTCGCGCTTCGGTTATTTCTGGGGGGAGGCAGACGCCGCCGCGATCCGGCGTGTATTCAACTGGAACGATTTGGAGCAGTGGCTCAAGGCGGGACCCCGGATGCAAGAGCTTCACGGGGCAGCCAGGGTCGAACTCAAGAAGCTCGAAATCGGCGAGGAGGGCCGGTTGCACATGGAAATCGTCTGGCACAACTCGGCTGAGGCGGAGGAGCAGCTTCTGGAGTTGGGGCCGTCTTCCGATGCCGGTTGCTGGATTCTGCAAGGATACGTCAGCGGCTACTCCACATTCTGTCTCGGCAAGCCTGTTTACTTCACCGAACCCGTCTGCCGCGGAAGAGGCGAATCGATCTGCAGGACGGTAGGAAAGGACGCCACGTCCTGGGGCGATCGGGCGGAAGAGTTTGCTCGCAACTTCGAGGTCGATGATATCCAGGGCAAGATCGAGGACCTCACGACTTCGCTGCGAAAGAAGACCTTGGAACTGGCCCGTGAGCGCAAGCGACTCAGGCGGGCCCGTCCTTTCGATATCGTGGGTATGCACGAAAGCCGGAGCAGACGCTTCCAGCAGGTGCTGGACCTCGCCCGCCGAGTTGCGCCTTTCGATTCCTCCGTACTCATCACAGGCGAGAGCGGCGTTGGCAAAGAGGTGATCGCGCGATTCATACACAAGAACTCACCCCGCCGCCACCGACCATTTGTTGCTATCGACTGTGGTGCGCTACCCGAATCGCTGCTGGAAAGCGAGCTCTTCGGCCACAAGGCCGGCTCGTTCACAGGCGCTATCCGGGATCGACCCGGTCTGTTCGAGCAGGCACCGGGCGGCACAACATTACTGGATGAAATCGGTGAGGTTGCGCCCGCGCTACAGGTGAAGCTGCTGCGTGTGCTACAGGACAAGACGATACGCCGCGTCGGTGAGAATCACACGCGCGATATCGACTGTCGAATCATTGCCGCCACAAACCGGGACTTACGGGAAGAGATAAGGACGAACCGGTTCAGGGAGGATTTGTTCTACCGGCTGCGTGTGATCGAGATTCAGATTCCATCTCTGCGCGAACGCCCCGAGGATATCCTACCGCTTGCACGATTCCTCACCGAGCGGCTGATCGATCGCCTCAAGTTATCGCGCCTCGTAATCCACCCGACAAGCGTTCGGGTGTTGGAAGGTCACGGCTGGCCCGGCAACGTCCGTGAACTGGAAAACGCCCTGGAACGGGCGGCAATTCTCTCCGACGACGGGTGGATTCGTCCCGAGCATCTTCCCCTCGGCGAAGAGCGGCCGGGGACGCATGTCCTGACCGAAGCCATCGGCGCGCGAAGATCCCTGGCGGCACTCGAGCGGGGTTACGCGCTCGAGGTTCTGCAATCGGTCGCCGGGAATCGGTCCCAAGCTGCTAGAATCCTCGGGATCAGCACGACGACCCTCTGGCGCAAGCTGAAATCATGGGGGGAGGAACCCCCTCCCAAGGAGTAGGACTACCCACCCAGCGACCGGCAGTCCCTTTCACATTCTAAGCCTACCATTACATTTTGTAATTGTGGGGCTCTCCTCCCTGCCCCAAAGACACAGCTTAACCTATTATACAACAATGAATTATCCAAGCTTCGAGCCGCTGGCATGTCGCTTGCCAATCGACCATAAGGGGGGGCAGACAAACGGAGTCATCAATGTTGATTAGAGCAGCGATCGTCTGGCTTGGCTTGGTCGTTCTGGCGGTATTGAATGGCGTGATGAGAAACACTCTCCTCACACCCCGGTTGGGAGAACAATCTGGCCACGTTATCAGCACGCTGACTCTGACCGCCGTGATCTTTCTGGTCGCTTGGCTGTCGATCCCGTGGATTGGCCCTGCGAACGCCGGGGGGGCCGTGACAATCGGCTTGATCTGGGTCCTGCTCACAATGGCGTTCGAGTTCCTTGCCGGGCACTATCTGTTCGGACACTCTTGGGAGAAGCTTCGCGCAGACTACAATGTTCCGCGGGGTCGCGTGTGGGCGTTCGTACTGCTGGCGAGTCTCCTGGCTCCCGTGTGGGCAGAACACATACGCGGATAATGTCCACGGTCTGCTGCCCGGCCCGCGTACCTGATAACTAGTAAAGAGGCGATGAATCATGGAGCGTGTGTCCCGCTATCCCCGCAGCGTCGCGTTTGTTGGAACGTATCTTCCTCGACCCTGCGGCATTGCAACCTTCACCTACGATCTCTCCCAGGCAGTGGATACCGTCCTGGGTGATGATGGGCAGGTTGCAGTTGTCGCCATGAACGACCGAGCCCGAGGCTACGAATACGCCGACGAGGTCAGATGGCAGGTTCGACAAGACGTCCACACCGACTATGTTCGCGCCGCGGACTTTCTCAATTCCGCCGGCATCGAGGTAGTAAGCCTGCAACACGAGTACGGTATATTCGGCGGAGACTATGGCGCCGATATCCTGATCTTGGTGCGTCAACTGCGTAAGCCGCTCGTCGTGACCTGTCATACAGTGTTGAAGCAACCGGCACCCCTGCAGAAGGACGTTTTCAGGGAGATAGCGGCCAGGGCGAGCAAGGTGGTCGTAATGAGCCGGCGTGCAGCCGCATTTGCCACTTCCGTCTACGGTGTTCCACCTCACAAGATCGCTCTGATCCCGCACGGCATCCACGACGTGTCCGTCACGTCAACCAAGGACTGCAAGGAAAGCCTTGCGTTGCGCGGTCGACGTGTACTGCTGACTTTTGGTTTCTTGCATCGCAACAAGGGCATCCAACATGTGATCGAAGCCCTTCCTCACGTGATCAACCACCATCCGGATACATTGTTCGTCGTGCTGGGCGCGACACACCCTGCCGTCCTTCGAGAAGAAGGCGAGGCATATCGCATAAGTCTAAAACGGAGGGCCGCCGAACTCGGGCTCCGCAAGCACGTGTTGTTCGAGCCTCGGTTTGTCGGCCTGCCCGAGCTTCTTCGTTACATCGGGGCATCCGACATTTGCCTGACTCCATACCTCAACAAGGATCATATCAGCAGCGGGGTGCTATCCTACGCGCTGGCAATGGGCAAACCTGTCGTTTCGAGTCCCTACTGGTACGCGGAGGAACTCCTTGCCGATGGCCGAGGACGACTCGTCCCACCGGGAGATTCGGCCGCGCTCGCGGAGGAAATCGTGAGCCTTTTAGACGATCACGCGGGTGCGGCTGCGATTGGTAGGCGGGCACGTGCATTCTGCCGGCCGATGACCTGGCCGGTGGTCGCGGCATCCTACGTGCGCCTCTTCGAGGAGGTTTGCCGACGCGTCCAGCGACCATCCGTCTCACAGCACACACTCACAGCACCCGCGGTTGACGGCGCATCGTTTTTAAAGGCATAATGAACGTTGCTTCGGCGTCAGCAGCTCATCTAACCGTAAACCGGAAGTGCAAAATGGGACCTCATTATTTGGAAAAAGTCCTCGCCCCGCAATCCATCGCGGTTATCGGCGCGAGCCAGAGAGAGAACTCGGTCGGTAACCGGGTCTTCACGAATCTTATCGAGGCGGGATACTCCGGGGACCTCATCGCGGTCAACAAAAAATACAAAGAGCTCGCCGGTAAGCCGTGTGTCGCATCGGTCAAGGACATCGGCAAACCGGTGGATCTCGCCGTTGTCGTGACTCCGGCTGCCACGGTGCCGGCCATTATCAACGAGTGCGGCGAGCAAGGCATTCGGGGCGCCGTCGTTATCTCTGCCGGCTTTCGTGAAGTCGGCCCTGCCGGCGGACGGCTCGAGCAACAGTTGATGGATCACGCGCGCCACTACGACATGCGGATCATCGGTCCGAACTGTCTCGGTATCATGCGCCCCTCGATCGGTGTCAACGCGACCTTTAGCCACAACGCCGCCACAGAGGGCAACCTCGCACTCGTCTCGCAGTCGGGGGCCATCTGTACATCGATTCTCGATTGGGCACTGGCGAACGGCGTGGGTTTTTCTTCGATGATCTCGATGGGAGCCGCCGCGGATGTCGATTTCGGTGAAGTGCTGGACTATCTGGCCGTCGATCCCAAGACAAAGAGCATTCTTCTCTATATCGAGGGCATACGCGACGCGCGCCACTTCATGAGTGGTCTGCGGGTCGCGGCGAGAATGAAACCGGTTGTGATCGTCAAGGCGGGCCGCTTCGCGGAAGGGTCGAAAGCGGCCGTGTCGCACACGGGATCCATGGTGGGCTCGGATGACGTTTTCGATGCGGCCGTGCAACGGGCCGGTGTCGTCAGGGTCCATTCGATCCGCCAGCTGTTCGAAGCGGCACAGATGCTATCGAGCGGCTACCGCGTAAAGGGTAACCGGCTGGCTGTCGTGACCAACGCGGGTGGTCCCGGTGTGATGGCAGCGGACCACGCGGCGGAGGTCGGCGTGTCCGTCGTCGAACTCGGCCCAGAAACCATTGAGCAAATGAACGCGTTTCTGCCGGAGCACTGGTCCCATGGGAATCCCATCGACATCCTCGGTGACGCACCGCCCGAGCGCTACGGCCAGACGATATCGGTCTGCCAGACGGAAAAGAATGCGGACGGTGTGCTCGCCATGTTCTGTCCACAGGCGATGAGCAACCCCACCGAGGCCGCGAAAGGAGTCGTCAAGGCGGCCAAAGAGGGCAAGAAGCCGACGATCGCGTGTTGGATGGGAGAGAAGCAGGTAGAGAAGGCCAGGCGGGTCTTTGCCGATGCCGGTATTCCCTTGTTCAGCACGCCCGAGCCGGCGGTCGAGGCGTTCTCGTACCTCTCACACCACCACCGGAATCAGCAGCTTCTCCTCCAGGTACCCGGTCCGCTCTCCGCACGGGGTGAGCCGGATGTCGAGGGGGCCCGTCTTGTGATCGAGGGGGCGCTATCCAGCGGCCGTAAGGTGCTGTCGACGACCGAGTCCAAAGCGCTGCTTGCCGCGTTTCACATCCCGACAGTGGCGGCGATCGAGGCCCATTCGGCCAACGACGCGCTGGTCGCGGCGCAGTCGGTCGGTTTTCCCGTCGCGATGAAAATCAACTCGTTCGACATCACCCACAAGTCGGATGTCGGTGGCGTCCGGCTCAATATCGACAACGCGCGCGCGGTTCGCTCGATGTTCAACGAAATGGTGGCCAGCGTCCGGCGTGCCCAGCCCGATGCCGAGGTGCGCGGAGTCACCGTCGAGCGGATGTCGCAGAAGCGCTCCGGTCGTGAGCTCATGGTCGGTGTCGTTCGCGATGCCGTGTTTGGCCCGACGATCAGTTTTGGTGCGGGTGGTGTCGCCGTCGAGGTCGTACAGGACCGTGCGATTGCCCTCCCGCCGCTCAACGAGTTCATCGTGCGCGATTTGATCGGCCAGACCAGGGTCTCCAAGCTGCTCGGCGCCTTCCGCAATATGCCGCCGGTCGATGCCAAGGCGATCGAGACGGTGCTCTTGAGGGTATCCGAGATGGTGTGCGAGCTTCCACACATCCAGGAGCTCGATATCAACCCGTTGATCGCTGACGAAGACGGCGCGGTTGCCGTCGACGCGCGGGTCGTCGTGAGTTATCCGCCTCCAGTGACCGATCGATACGCACACATGGCCATTCATCCGTACCCGAACCATCTGATCAGCCGTTATCAGCTCGCTGACGGCACGAACATGGTCATGCGGCCGATTCGTCCCGAAGATGCCGAAATCGAGGACACGTTCGTCGCCAACCTTTCCTCCCAATCGAAATACTTCCGTTTTATGCGTGCCATACAGAAATTGACACCGGAGATGCTGGTCCGTTTCACACAGATCGATTACCACCGTGAAATGGCCCTCATCGCGACCACCGAGATCGACGGCCGGGAGGAGGAAGTGGCCGTCGGGCGTTATGTGACCAATCCCGATGGCAAGAGCTGTGAGTTCGCGCTCGTCGTGGGGGACAACTGGCGGCGAAAGGGTATCGGCTCGCGCATCATGATGGGGCTTATGGAGGACGCTAAGAGCCGTGGGTTAGAAGTGATGGCCGGAGAAATTCTCTCGCAGAACAGCGACATGCTCTCGTTGTCCCGGAGGCTGGGCTTCAACATCCGTTCGTGCGAAGGGGACGCGACAGTCATGGAAGCGATGAAGCGGCTGTAGAGCCTATCGCTCTTTGGGCGCCGTGCGCCGGCTCTTTTCTTCGTCGGGATAGTAGGACGCCGCGGGGCACCAGAACCGTACGCCGAACCGCTCGACCACTTTGACCCTGCCGCCCGATTCGAGATCCGCAAGCGCCTGCGTGACCGCCTCGGGACCGAACTTTGTGAGCACCTTCTCGAGCTCATCCTCGCGCATCGGGTGACGCTCGATAACCGCAGCGGCGGCATCGACCACATCGTCGTATCCGCTGAGATCGAACTCGACCCCCGCCGGCGGCACGACCTGGGCAACGTCTCCCAGAATCGCCATGGCCCGCAGAAGCCCGTCCTCATCGGGTGGCTCGACCCACGTTTCGGCCGTCGCCCTGTTGGGCAGATTGATGTGAACCTTGTCCGGCCGCATCTGTCTCAGAACGGAGCGGATGCCGAGCAACGCCGCTTCCGTATCATTGACGCCCTTGATGAGCATCACTTCGGGCCACAGCTTTCCCTCATACTCGTGAGAGAAGACGATGATCCCACCGATGTGACTCTCGTACGGCACATCCGGGTGTGGCCGGTTGATACGCTTGTACAGATCCGGGCTGCCGGCGGTGACCGTTGGCATAACGGCATCGGCGGGCCGCACGGCCTCGCGCACCTCGGGAAGAAAAAGGAGTGAGCCGTTCGTACAGACGGCAACGGGAAGCTCCGTCATCGCCTTGACCTCCCGGATCATCTCACCCAGGCCCGCGTGCAGGAGCGGCTCGCCCGACCCGACAAAGGTGACCCAGTCGATCTGGCCGGGATCGTGCCGGCTCAGAACCTCCCTCACCTCTGCCAGGATCTCGTCGGTGGGATGGTAGTCGCCGCGGGCATTGACGACCGGCTTGCTGCGCCCCAGCTGGCAGTAGACGCAGTTCCAGTTGCACGTCTTGAGTGGGACGGGGTCGATCCCCAGCGACTGTCCGAGCCTTCGCGACGGGGTGGGTCCAAAAACGTAACGGGCATTCATGTTGATATCATACACGATTTCGGCTGCGCCGCACAGATGGTTAGCGAGCGTAAAGGGCGCAACTGGATCATTCCTTTTCTCATGTTAGCCCCTTCTTTTCTTTGCCAGTTCCTCGACGGCCTCTTTTGCCGTTTTTAGATCCACGCCGTGAA
>CBDVBZ010000048.1:0-23668 GCA_965372355.1 uncultured bacterium
GACCATCAAGAAGGGTCCGCTGCCGATCGAGGACGCCGTTCGTATCGCGACACGGGTCGCGCAGGGTCTGGCCCGGGCCCACGCGCAGAGCATTGTCCACAGGGATATCAAACCGGCAAATATTTTTATCACCGAAGACAACGAGGTGAAGATCTTCGATTTCGGGATTGCGAAACTGGCCGGGCAGACCCGGTTGACCAAGGAACGGACAACGGTGGGCACAGTGGCGCACATGTCTCCCGAGCAGACCCGCGGCGGTGATGTGGATCACCGATCGGATATCTGGTCGTTTGGCGTCGTTTTGTACGAGATGATCGTGGGGAAGGTGCCGTTTGCCGGTGAGCACGAGCAGGCCGTGATGTACTCGATCGGCAACCTAGCCCCGGAGCCGTTGACGGCACTCCGCACCGGTGTGCCGATGGAGCTGGAGGGAATCGTTGCCAAATGCCTCGAGAAGAATCCGGATGATCGCTACCAGCGCATCGACGAGGTCATCGTCGACTTGAATCGACAGTCGAAGCGCATGCAGGAACCTTACGCACCGGCCACATCTCGAACAGTGAGTGCACCCGTAAAACCCCGGTCGGTCAGCCGCCGGGTCGGTCTTGTGCTGGTCCTGGCTCTCGCCGTCGTTGGCGCGTACGCGATCTATTCGTATGTCTCTCGTTCGGACGGCGAACCGCCGGCGGGCACCGGTCCACACAGAACGATGCTGGTTGTCCTTCCGTTCGAGAACCTCGGCCCATCGGATGTGGAGTACTTTACCGACGGTATCACCGAGGAGATCACCAGCCGTCTCGCGGCGCTGAGCGGTCTGGGTGTGATCTCGCGAACGAGTGCCATGCAATACAAGGGTGCGAACAAGTCGATCAGACAGATCGGTGACGAACTAGGCGTCGACTACGTACTTGAGGGCACCGTCCGCTGGGACAAGGCGGGTGAAAGCGGTAGTCGCGTCCGCGTCACACCCCAGCTCATTCGTGTGGCCGACGACACGCATCTCTGGTCCGAGCGCTACGATCGGGTGCTCGAAGACATCTTCGATGTTCAATCCGAGATTGCAGCGCATGTCATCGAGCAGCTCAATGTCACACTGCTCGAACCGGAGCGCCGGATCGTGGAGGCCCGTCCGACCGATAACATGGCGGCGTATCAAGCTTTCTTAAGAGGCCGCGAATACGCGTCCAAGGCCTTCTACTCGGCGCGGACATGGCGCCTCGCCATCGAGATGTTCGAACGGGCCGTCGAACTCGATCCGCGCTTTGCCCTGGCCTGGGCTGACCTCGGCAATGCGCATTCCAGCATATTCAACATGGGCTTGGAACGAACTCAAGAGCACGTGGACGAGTGCCAGGCGGCGGTGAACCGCGCGCTCGAGCTTCAACCCAACCTGCCGGAGGCCCAAATCGCGATGGGGTATTACTACTATCATTGTCTTCGCGACTACGAGCGGGCACTCGAGGTTTTCGAGGCCGCCGGCAGGGTGCTCCCCAATCAGAATGACATTCTCCAACAGATCGGATGGATCCGACGCCGGCAATCCCACTGGGATGAGGCGCTGGATCACCTGGAGCGATCTGCCGAGCTGAACCCGAGAGATGCCAACGTTCTGCGGGAGATCGGCAACACGTACTTTGCGCTCAGACACTACGACAAGGCGCTGTCATACTACGACCGCTCGATCGCTGTCGCCCCGGATCAGGTGTGGTCGTACGGGCTCAAGGCGGCTGCTTACTGGATGGGGTGGGGGGATCTCACGAGGGCGCGAGCCGTGCTGGAGAAGGCGCCGGGGGAGGGGGAACAGTTTATCGATTACCTGTGGTTCTGGCAGGAAGTGTTCGAGAAGAACTACGACGCCGCTTTGGAGAGCGTGGCAGCGGCCGGTGTGGAGTTGTTCGAGCTCCCCGACGTGTCGGCTCCAAGTCCCATGATAGAAGGCATCGCGTACGATCTACTGGGAGATTCCTCGCAAGCGCACACTTCGTTTGCTTCCGCCAGAGAGATGCTGGAGCGCGAACAGTCCGTCCGCCCCAATGACGCACGCATCCATGCCTCTCTGGGTGTTGTCTATGCCACGCTCGGGCGCCGGGACGACGCGGTCAGTGCGGCGAAGCGTGCTGTGGAGATCACACCGGTCTCAGTCGATGCGCTTCGGGGCCCAAGGTATGTCGAGCAACTCGCGTGGACATATGTTCTGGTGGGCGAGTACGACGCCGCGATTGACCAGATCGACCATCTCCTGTCGATACCGGCGATCTTTTCGGTGATGATGCTCCAGCTCGACTCGAGATGGGATCCACTTCGCGGTCATCCGGAGTTCGAACGCGTGCTGAAGAAATACTCGGAGCCGGGCTCATGATCGGCAAAACCGTGGGGCACTACAAGATCCTCGAGAAGCTCGGTGAAGGTGGGATGGGTGTCGTCTACAAGGCCGAGGACACAAAGCTCAAACGGCATGTCGCCCTCAAATTTCTTCCGCCCACGCTCACTCAGGACGCGGAAGCCAAGGAACGGTTCGTTCAGGAGGCACAGGCGGCTTCGGCACTCGACCACGCTAATATTTGCACGATCTACGAGGTTAACGAAACCGATGACAACCAGATGTATATCGCGATGGCCTGCTATGCGGGGGAAACGCTCAAGGAACGAATCGCTAGGGGGCCGCTCGAGATCAGCGAGGCCGCGAGGATCGTCAAACAGATTGCCAAGGGGCTCTCGAAGGCACACGAGAAGGGAATCGTCCATCGCGATATCAAACCGGCGAACATCTTTGTGACCGAAGACGGTGAGATCAAGATCTTCGATTTCGGTCTGGCGAAGCTGGCCGGCCAGGCACGTCTCACCAAAACGGGCACGACTGTCGGAACCGCCGCCTACATGTCGCCGGAGCAGGCCCTCGGGGAAGATGTAGACAGGCGAACCGACATCTGGTCGTTGGGTGCGGTGCTGTACGAGATGCTCGCGGGGCGACCCCCGTTCAAGGGCGATCACGAACAAGCGGTTATCTACTCGGTGTTGAATGACGATCCGCAGCCCGTTGATCGGTTGCGGCCCGGTGTGCCCGCGGGTCTGGCGCGCGTTGTTGGCGAAGCCATGCAAAAGGATCGCGACAGTCGCTACGGCGATCTGAGCGAGTTCACCGCTGACCTGAAACACGCAACCCGAAGATCTCCGGCGCGATCACACTCTCGGGGTGTCCGATTGCGGGCGAGGAGTCTTCTTCCGTATGCCGTCCTGGTGGTGGCCTTCGTCGTTGTTCTCCTCTCGCTAAGCAAGTTCTTTCGCCAGCGCGATCCTGGATATCAGCCACCCGCTCACAAACAGGTGACATTCATCGGCGGGGTGCGCACTCCGGCGCTCAGCCCCGATGGAAAGCACATGGCATACATGGCAGGCAAAGGGGGGGGCTCCGACGGTATATGGGTGAAAGATATCGAAACGGGGTCGTCGATCGAGATCTTCTCCGCCCCTATGTGCTGGGTGAAAGACTGGTCGCCCGACGGGTCGCGGGTGATCGTTGCTGCGATCTACAGCGATACCGTAGGCGGCGTGTATATCATTCCCCGACTCGGCGGCGAGCCACGTAGGGTTGTGGACTCTCCGTGGCAGAGGACCACGTGGTCGCCCGATGGATCGAGAGTCGCTTGCTTCGATGCATCGGGGGGTGAGGCCATCAGCATGCTCGATCTCACCACGGGAGAAACCCACAAACTTCCGATAAACGTCGCGACTGGCGATGCGCCCGGTACCGCACAGACCGGTGAAGTGTCGGACATCAACTGGTCGGCAATCCACGACCTTCTGCTCATCCAGATCGATGATACCCGGTACCAGTCCTTCTGGACGATCAAGCCGGACGGGACCGAACAGAACCTGCTCATGAGGATGGAATACAACCCCAACGGAATGATTACCAATGCACTGTGGTCTCCACGCGGCGACGCCGTCTATTTCTCCCGGTTCAGTATCAGGGGACAGGGGGTCATGGATTTGATGAAGCTGCCCGTCGATCCCAGGACGGTGAAGGCGACCGGCGAACCGGAGATCTTGTTGAGCGGTTTGCACACGAGTAGAACTGGATTCTCCGTCTCGGCCGATGGCCGACAATTTCTTTACGCCCAGGAGACAAGGTACTCGAACATCTGGTTTGCGATGGTGGAGGGTGAAGAAAGCAATTTCGAGACAAGAAAGACACAGCTGACGACCGGCACCACATGGAAATCGCGTGCGGAGATCTCTCCCGATGGACGGGAAATTGTTTTTGCGATGAGTGATGGGGATGCGTTGAACATCTATACGATGAGATTGCCCGAGACGGCCAGCGGGAGCGACACCGTCGAATCGCCCCGTCAGCTGACCTTCTTCAACAGCTCAAATGATGCGCCGGTGTGGTCGCCCGACGGAAGGGAGATCGCTTTCTACTCCGACCAGGGAGGCAGACCGAGAGTCTGGCACGTGCCAAGCAGTGGGGGCACGCCACAGCCTTTTGAGAACGCCAGGTTCGAGCTTCTTGCGGGTGACTATCTCGCCTGGGCGCCGGGCCCAAAGATCATCCACCGTACAATGGGGGTGCGTGACTTCACCGTGACCGATCCGACGACCGGACAGCAGTCTCCGTTTGTCGGGGCCGACTCTCTGGGATATGTGTTCAACCCGTGCTGGGCTCCCGATGGGGAGAAAGTCGCGTTTTTCTGGAACCGGGATGACGCGAATCCGCCGTCGATGGGCGCGTGGGTCAAATCGATGGTTGACGGATCGCTGAATAAAATCGCCGACGGTGTGGTAAGTCCCGTGGGATGGACTGCAGATAGTGAGTGGGTGTGGGGACTCGAGTACGGGATCCAAGGGCCCAGGGGTCTGGACAACGTGTTCAAGATACCCGCCACCGGAGGGGATCCCGTACACTGGGTCGATCTGCCGTTTGAGAAGGTCATCGTTGACCGCTTCACGATGACGCCCGATGGCCGCAAGATCGTCTACACTGAGGCGGAGACACACGCGGATGCGTGGATCATCGAGAATTTTGACCCGGATATCGAATAGAGAGATGGTTGATGAAATGATCGGCCAGACCGTATCGCACTACAAGATCCTCGAAAAACTCGGTGAAGGTGGGATGGGCGTCGTCTACAAGGCCGAGGACACCAAACTCGAACGGACCGTCGCTCTCAAATTCCTCTCGCCGCGGGCGATAGGCACCGCGGAGGAACAGGTTCGTTTTGTCCGCGAGGCCCAGGCCGCAGCGGCCTTGAATCACGCCAACATCTGCACGATCCACGAAATCGACGAGCACGACGGTCAGCGCTTTATTGCGATGGAATTTGTCGAGGGGCAAAGCCTCAAAGCCAAGATCGGTTCGGGCCCGTTGCCGCTCGACGACGCGGTCGACATAGCTGCACAGGTTGGCGAGGGGCTGCGCGAGGCGCACGAGAAGGGAATCGTTCACCGGGATGTCAAGTCGGCCAACATTATGGTCACGCCCCGCGGTCAGGTGAAGGTGATGGATTTTGGGCTGGCAAAAGCGCCGGGCCGGACGCAGCTCACCGAAGCGGGAACGACGCTGGGAACGGTGGCCTACATGTCACCCGAACAGGGGCGTGGCGACGCCGTCGATGCCCGTTCGGACATCTGGTCGCTGGGTGTGGTGTTGTATGAAATGGTCTCAGGGCAGCTGCCCTTCGAAGGCGATCACGAGCAGGCCATCATGTATGCGATTCTCAATGAGGATCCTGTACCTCTGACGAGTCTTCGTTCCAAGGTTCCGCTGGCACTGGAAAGGGTTGTCAGCAAGTGTCTCGAGAAACAGCCGTCGCGGCGCTATCAGCACGTCGATGACCTGCTGGTGGATCTGAAACGATTGGAGGACAGTCTCGAGGGATCACGGGGGCGGAGCACGTCGATGGGGGAAGCCGGGTCAAAGCGAAGCGGCCTCCTCGCCCGTGTGGTCGGTGTCGTGGCGATCGTGGTCCTGCTCGCCGTGGTCATTGTATTTGTCTACCCGCGGTTGTTTCGGCCCGCGCCGGAGGAGCGGGGTACCGGGGTGAGCAAGATCGCCGTGTTGTTTTTCGAGAATCTGGGCCCTGCCGATGACGAATACTTCGCCGATGGAATCACCGATGCCATAACGGCCCGTCTTGCGGGGATTCGTGGTCTCGGTGTCATTTCGCGCCAGAGCACGATTCAATACAAAGACAGCGAGAAAAACATCCAGGAGATCGGCGACGAGCTCGACGCGGAATATATTCTCGAGGGCACGATCCAGCGCGAACGCCCCGGCGACCCGACGAGTCGCGTGCGGATCATCCCACAGCTGATCAGCGTGGCCGATGACATACACCTGTGGGCGGACACTTACGATGAGGATATGACAGAGGTGTTTCGTGTTCAGTCGGACATTGCCGAGCGTGTAGCCAACGCGCTGAACGTCACGCTGCTCGAGCCCGAGCGCCAGGCGCTCGCGGCAGCGCCAACCGATAACCTCGAGGCGTACGAGTACTTCCTTCGCGGCAACGAGTTTCTCAATGAGCGCTCCAGCCTGGAGCCCGCCAGGCTGGCGATCCGGATGTACGAGCGGTCGGTGGAGCTCGATCCGGGTTTTGCCGCCGCCTGGGCCGGGTTGTCGCGAGGACACATTTGGATGTATTACGCGGTCAGGGATACCCCGGATTCAAAGGAAAGGGCGAAGGCCGCGGTAGACAAAGCCAGCGAGTTGGATCCGGATCTGCCGGAAGTTCAGGTGGCTCTCGGCTACTACGATTACTACGGTAGCATGGAATTTGACCGAGCCCTGGAGCATTTCGAAAAGGCTCGGGAGAGCCGGCCAAGCAATGTGGAAGTTATGGGAGCGATTGCCTACATCAAGAGACGCCAGGGCAAGTGGGAAGAGTGCGCAGAGCTCCTCGAGAAAGCAGCGGTCCTCAATCCCCGTTTCCAAAATTCAAACATGGAGCTTGGAATCACCTATACCATCATGCGGCGCTATGATGAGTCCGAGCGTGCCCTCGATCGCGCGATTATCCTGAGCCCGGACCAGGCAATCGCACATGCATTCAAGATCTGGAACTACCTGTTACAGGGCGATACGGAGAAGGCGAGAATCGCGCTGAGAAACGCGTCGAGAATGGTCAAGCCGGCGGAACTGGTCACCGTGGTGCCATTTGATCATGTGAGACTGCTTCCTGACGTCTATGATGAGATACTGAGCCGGACTCCCATCACCGACGATGCCACGGTTGACCCCGCAGAGCTTAACCTCGGTCTTGCGGAATTGAATCTCCAGCTGGGTCGGGACGAGGAAGCCGTGCGCTACTACCAGGCCACGCTCGATTCACTCGAATCCATCTATGGCGACGATATGCCCGATCGGTTGATCGCTTATGCCGCCCTGGCCAATGCGGGGCTGGGCCGCAACGAGGACGCCATTCGCCTGGCTGAGGCGGTATTGGAGGCAATCCCCGTGTCTTTCGATGCGTTCGAAGGGATAGTGACGGGAGGGATAGCGGCGAGGGTATTCGTCAGGGCCGGCGAGTACGACAGGGCCATCGATCAGCTCGAGATGTTGCTCGCCATCCCGTCGGAGATCTCGCCCGCATTGCTGCGCATCGATCCTGTGTGGGATCCGCTGCGTGACCATCCGAGGTTTCAGAAGCTTGTGAGTGAGAGGCAGTAAACCACGAACGACCCAATTCGAACGCGACGATGAGGGTAACGTAACGACGTTGGTCATCGACGCCACCAGCAAGTGTCCCCGCCTGTCCTGGAAGGGCGAATAGGCCCCTCCGTAGGCGACCCAGCATTGACAAAGGTCAAGAGGTTAGCGCGCCTCCGGCGTGCTATCGTGTTCCGCGACACAGCTAGCGTAGCTGTGTTTTGCAATTGTGGGCTTTCAAAAAATCACAAATACACGCGGAGGAGATGGATATGCGCACGACGCGAAATGCCGGCTGGGCAACTCTGCTGCTGGTCGTGTTGGCAACGATTCTTGTAGTGACGCCAACCTGGGCCACCAAGACATCGTTCAAGTACGGGGGGTACGTCAAGTTCGACGCCATGTCGTCGTACTACAACAACGGAGTACCGGGAGCGCTGAACCCGGTTCGGGATTTTCACATTCCCGCCCTCGTCCCCGTCGGGGATACCGACAAGAACTACACCCTGGATTTTCACGTCAAGGAGTCAAGATTCAATTTTCAGACGGTGACGACTCTCGAGAACGGAAGGACGCTCAGAGGTTATCTGGAATTGGATTTTCTTCTTTCCATGGGCGGTGACGAGCGCGTCAGCAATTCCTTCAACCCTCGAATGCGGCACTTCTACTTCGCCACCGGTCCCTGGCTCTTTGGCCAGACGTGGATGACGTTTATGGTCGTCATCCTGCCCGATGACCTGGATTTTGTCGGGGCGCCGGAGGGAGTGATCTTTGGCCGTCAGCCTCAGGTCCGTTACACGCATGGTCCCTGGCAGTTTTCGCTGGAGAACCCGGAGTTGACCGTATCGGACCCGCGGGCCGGTCAGGTGGGGAGCTTTCCCGCGTACCGCCGAGTCGTTACCGGTTCGTCGGGGCTTCCCGACATCGTCGCGCGACGTAATTTCAAGGGCGACTGGGGCAAGACCGGTGTGGCCGCAATCGTGCGGCAACTTCGCTATGTGGATGACACGTATGCGATCGATGACCGCGAGATCGGCTACGGGCTCACCCTGGGGAGCGAGATCAAAATCGGAAAGGACGACCTGAAATTTCAGGCGACCGCCGGGAGCGGCCTGGGTCGATACATCGGTCTCAATTTGGTCAACGCGGCGGTCATCGACACAGCGAACGGCCAGTTGAAGACAATCGATGAAGCGGCCGGTTTCATTGCGTACCGTCACTTCTGGAACGAGAAGTGGCGCACGACCGTCGACGCGTCGGTGTTCTATGGGGACAACCCGGAGGTGGCCAAAGGAAGTGCGCTGAACCGCGATGCCCAGAGCTTCTCGGCGAACGTGTTGTACTCACCGGTGCCCAAGTGGACGGTCGGTGTCGAGTGGTTCCACGCGAGGCGGCGGTTGGAGAATGGGATCGATGGGTGGTACCAGCGTCTACAGTTCTCGGCGCGGTGGGACTTTGGTTATCTGTCGGCGGCGAACTAGGTGTAAGGCTGGCCTGAAGGCAGCCTTACGTATACCGGTTCGAGCCCTTCCAGGACAGGCGCTACACGCGCGGGTTGGTGCTGACGGCCTGACGGCCGCAGCACAACCGCGCATCCTACCATAGCCTCTTCAGCGACAGAAGCAGGTTGGCGATGAGGTAGAGGGCGGCGGCCAGGAGCAGCGCCACGGTAAACCCGTAGGTAAAGGCGACCAGTACGATCACGGTCGCCCCGAGGACGGACGCCGCGCCGTTGACCGCAAAACCCCAATCGACGAGCTCGCGGACCCGGAGGGCGCCCTTCGGAAACGGCATCCCCATAAAGAAGCCGACCGGGAAGATGAGCGCGGCGCTCACGAGGACACGGGGGAACACACCCAGAAACGACAGACCGTTCGTCAGGTTTCTCAGGAAGAACGCATCGAGCAACAGCCAGATGACGATCCCCCAGAATGCCGTCCGATTGCGGACCCGCTTCGCAAAACGGGCGCCGATTCCCGATGCGATGAGCAGGGTCAGCAGGACCGTGGCGATGCTGTAGACCGACGCGCCGATAAAGAGTGTGTATTTCTGGATCAGAATGATCTCCACAGATATGAATGCCAGACCGATCGTGAAGAAGTAGAGCCACGGGCCAAAACGCAGATGCTCACCCTGGGTCAGGTATGGCAGGAGGTTGAGCGGAATGATCAGCACCAGGATTATGGAGATAATGATCAGGATCATGATCTTGGTCAGCGGAAAGCCTCGAAACTCAGCGTAACGGCTCACCTTCTCCAGTTTTTCCGATTTTAGATTGCGCCACAAACCCAACTGTGCAACAAACGGCCGGTCATCCGTCGCGGGTGACAGATCGATGGATGCCGAGTCCTGCGCCGCCCGCCACCCATTGGCGACGACCTGATTGATCAGGTTGCCGCTGATCGAATCCGGACACGGGTAGAGCAGATGAAAGTCCGGGTATCTCTCCGGCGTGAGCTCGCGGTAGGCGAGATTGCGGATCTCGTCGGTTAACGGCCGCTTCGATATGAGGATCATATTCCTTCTGAGCTTGGGCAGGTCGTACACGGCGAAGTGGTTTCGCGGCTCCTCGACACCCATGTCCGACAATGCGTGGATCACCTCGGTGACGAGACGCGGCATGTAGACCTGGTGCTCCATTGACATAAAGCCGTCATCGGTGAGTGCTTCCCAGTAATCCCTGAACGCCTCGGTCGTAAAGATGTAGTTTTCCGCCAGGGCAAATGATCCAGACCCCAGTGCGGCCCAAGTGTTCGAGCTCAACGAGAAGATGACATCGAACTTGTTCTTGTGGCGTCTGACGTATGTGCGGGCGTCTTCGGATACGACCTTCACACGCGGATCGTTGTAGATGTGCCCGCTGTACTCGGCACACGTGATGAGACGGCCGGTGGAGTCCACCACCGTGGAGTCGTCCGTGACGTATCCGGACGGGTCCCCCTCGATCATCATCTTGTTGAGGTGGGGGATGACCTCGACGGCGTGGACCTCCGTGGCGCCTTTGTCCAATGCGTGGAAGACATCCGAACCCCCGCCGGAGCCAAGTGAGAGAAACGTACACGACTCGAACTGATCGATGAGATATCCGACATCGATATCCCTTACGTACTCGGTGGTGTCCGCCCAGAATGCCTCCCAATCACCGTCGAACATCACGACGGGTGAGTTGGCCACGTTGTCGATATTGAGCCCCCTGTACTGGCCATCCCAGTTGAAGATCTTGATCTTTGCCATCGCATCCCAGTGTTTGTAGATCACGGGTGCACGCTCTTGCTTGCGCGAGTCGAGAATCGAATCCGCAGACCCACTCATCACAATCAGGGCGACAATGAGAAAACTCGGAGTCAATCGTTGCAGACGTCTCGAGGCGATAAGGCTCGCGATAAGAACGGGGAACGCCGCCCACACCGTGGCCGTCGGGGTGCCCAGCTGGTTCATGGCAATGATCGCCGCGAGGACACCGATACCGGCGCCGAGCAGATCGGCCATGTAGACACGGGGCATTTCCGAATGGTTGCGCTTGAACAGGGTCGCCAGCGCGAGACCGCCACAGAAGTACGTGGCGCTGAGCAAGACGACGATCGCGACGAGCTTTGCGATCGTGATCCAGTTGCTAAAGAGAACCGAGAAATCGACATTCAGAAGAAACACGACCGGCGGGCCGGCGAGCCCCAGCAACCCCGTCAGCGAGAGAAATGTCCCGAGCGCGCCTTCACGATTGAGTCCGGGGAACAGACGCAGGGCGAGGGCTCCGAGGCCAAGCCCCATGATCGCGAGCGATAGAATGAGGAATGCGTATGTGTAGAAGAATTCCGCAGAGAAAAGCCTCGTCCACATGATCTCGAGGGCGAGGAGCGTCGTCGACGTCAAGGCGACGATAAGCAGAGTGGTGCGTCGCATTGGCAGCGCTTTCGGCAGAGTGTTTGTTACGGGCTTTTGTAAATCCTACGGAGATCGGCGCCCACCGGTTACGGGGCATAAATTGATAGATGTCAATTTTGCGTGCCCGCCGATGACGGGGCACAACCGCCCCGCACCGCAACTTCCTTGTTTATGGTACGATCGGGGTTAACAAAGAGGGTAATGGCGCCCGACTGACAATGCGCAGGGAGGTAGTTCATGAGAAAGACACACCCGTACATTTATTTGCTAACTGTTCTAATCATCCTCGCGACCGCCGTACCGGCCATCGGCGGGGATGGCGAGAAAGGCATGACTGAGCTGGAGTCGCTCAAGTCTGACAACGAGAAACTCGGGCACCGGCTCGATGTGCTGGAAAAGATGATCGATGACATCATCTGGTTCGAACGCGTGGGCGATGTCGCATTTATCGACAAGGTTCGTATGACGGGGCCACCGCTCTGGAAGGAAGAGAACCCGACCGGTATGGAGGCCGGCAACCCGGTCAAGTTCTGGGCCTATGTGTTCGTGCCAAAGGGAATCGACACGACGAGAAAGTACCCGCTGATGGTCTTTCCACACGGTGGCGTCCATGCGAGCTTTACGACCTACTATACCCACATTATAAGAGAGCTCATGGCGCAGCAATATATTGTCGTTGCCGCCGAGTACCGGGGCAGCACCGGGTACGGTAAGTCTCATTATGAAAAGATCGATTACGGTGGACTCGAGGTCGAAGACGTGGACGCAAGCCGTGCGTACATGATCGAGAACTACGGTTTTGTCGATGCCAGCCGTGTCGGTATCTTCGGGTGGAGTCACGGCGGGTTGATCGCGCTTCACGCGATCTTCAACCATCCCGACAACTACAAGGTCGCGTTTGCCGGTGTGCCGGTGAGCGATCTCATCGCCCGCATGGGTTACCAGACGCAGGACTACCGCGATCTGTACGAGGCGGACTACCACATCGGTAAGAGTGCGCACGATGACGTCGAGGAGTACCGGCGGCGGTCACCGGCGTGGAGGGCGCATCTCCTGGAGACCCCGCTCCTGATCCACACCAACACGAACGATGCCGATGTCAATGTGCTCGAGGTCGAACACCTCATCAAATCGCTCAAGGCGGAAGGCAAGAAGTTCGAGTACGAGATCTACCAGGAGGTCCCCGGCGGCCACTCGTTCGACAGGATGGACACCAAGATAGCCAAGGAGATACGGCTCAAGATCTACAAGTTTCTCGCCAAGTATCTGGACCCGCCCAGCGAGCTCAACACGGTGAGCGACATCGATCAGGCCGCGTACCGATAGGGTGGTAGCGGATCCCCTGAGCGCACGGCCTTGCGTGCTAGGGCGCGCCGAGCAGGTTGTGGCTATCGATGTACGCCTCGATCTTGCGCGCGACGAATTTGTGACCGACCGGATTCCAGTGGCCATCATCCGGTATGATCATGACGTCGTGGTTGAATTCCTCCTCGATGTCGAGTACGGAGAATCCATCGGATCTCAAGATGTCGACAAAGCTCGCGTAGGATTCCGCCTGCGACCAGAACACACTCGTCGTCACGATCATGAATTCCGCTCCATTCTGGCTCGAGACATCTTCGATTTCTCTGAGCAGAGCTCGCGTCAGCTCGAACGGCGTCCCCGTGGTGCCGGTAGTGCTCACGCCGGTGCGCATCTGCCTGCGAGCGGTGAGCAGGGTGTTAATAAGGACGGAGCGTTGCGCCAGATGATAGACGATCCGGTATTGCGGACTGGCACCACCCACGGGAACGCCCGTCAGTTCGAGACCCTCCTCCCCGAGGATGAATCTGGGTTTGCCATAGATCATATAGTTGCGTTGTTTGTGATTGTCGCCCGCATCATTCCCGGACATCAGCAGGATCACGAGGTCGGCCTCGTACTTGATACCTTCGCTCCGGTACCAGAGTAGCTCCTGGTCGGTGCTGTAACCCGATGCACCGGCGTTGATGATCTCGACCCCCATGGATTCTTCCAGGTGTTCCGAGAAGCGCTCGGTTTGCTCGACACCAAACCCCCATGCGAACGAGTCTCCCAGGACCAGTATGCGTTTGGTGGTGTCCATGCGCTCATAATCGGCTTCGGGGTCTCTCAAACCCTTCTGATTGATTCGCACGAATGTGCGGAACTGCGGCTTCTCGAATACACCCTCTTCGCCGGGTTTGTGCGCCCAGCCCAATTGCGGATGGTATTCCCAGAAAAGGATCTGCTCCGGATTGATGACGAGTGGTTTTCTGCCCATGATCCTCAGCGCTATCTCACTCACGAGGAGAGCGACGGCCACGGAGAGCACGAGCAGGGTCAGATTCCTCAAAACAGTCTGCGTCTTCATTCTCTTATCGTAGACCGGAGCCGCGTCAGGCGTCACCCAAAAACTCCGAGGCTGGCGCGGGAGTAGTCGGTAAACCGGAGCCGCGTCAGGCGTCACCCAAAAACTCCGAGGTTGCTGCGGGAGTAGTGGCGAGGGGAGTGTTGTGCATGATAATGTGAAATGCAGCCTTAATGCCAGGATGCTCCACTACAAAGGAGGGAATCCATGATACGGATCGTATGCGTGTTGCTCGTGATTCTTGCGCTGCCCGCTATGGCGGAGGAGGCCTTCGAAAAGGACGTCATAGAGACATCCGCCGGTGATCTGGAGATCACGTTTCTCGGTCACGCATCTCTCATCTTTGTGTTCGATGGCAAGACGATCCACATCGATCCCTTCGGGCGGGTGGCCGATTACTCCAAGCTCCCGAAGGCGGATATTGTCTTTTGCACACATCATCACTTCGATCATCTCGATACGGACGCGCTGAAGAAGATCCGCACCAAGGAGACCATTGTCGTCTGCACGGGAGAATGTGCAGAGAAGGTCGACGGCGGTATTGTGATGAAGAACGGCGATGTTCGGGAGGTTGAGGGGATCAAGATCGAAGCCGTTCCCGCGTACAATCTCGTACACAAGCGCGACAACGGACAGGTCTTTCACCCCAAGGGGGTGGGAAACGGCTATGTGCTTGGGTTCGGCGACACACGGATATACATCGCCGGTGACACGGAGAACACACCGGAGATGAAGGCGTTGAAGGACATCGACTATGCGTTTCTGCCGATGAACCTGCCATACACGATGACACCCGAGATGGTCGCGGATGCAGCCACCGCGTTCAAACCAAAGGTGCTGTACCCCTATCATTATGGAGAAACGGATACCGACCGGCTCCTCAAATTGCTCGAGGACGACGAGGAGATCGAGGTGCGCATTCGCAAAATGAAGTAGCACCGTTCGGGAATCTGGCGGGCCGCTCAAAAGCGCGCATAAGGACGCCGACACGCGTTCCGCCTGGACGCGCACGCTGGCGCGGCCACACGGCTCACATCCGCTCACTCACACGGCAGAAATCGGACCGTCGTCGGACCGGTCACTTACACGGCAGAAATCGGACCGTCGTCTCCATCTCTTCGATCACACGGCCGAGCGCCGCAACGGTCGCATCGATGTCGCCGGGGGTGTTGTAGCGCGACAGCGAGAACCGTACCGAACAATGGGCGTCCTCTTCGGTCTTTCCCATCGCGATCAGCACATGAGTGGGTTTGGGCGATCCCGATTTGCACGCGGATCCCGATGACAGCGCGATGCCGTGTTGGTCGAGCGCGACGACAACGGATTCGCCACGGAGCGCCGGGAGCGTCATGTTGAGTGTGTTGGGGAGCCGTTTGTCGGGGTGACCGTTGAGCACGGCGTCGGCAACAAACTCCCGGACGCCGGTCTCCAGACGGTCGCGCAGCACCCGCACGTCGCCCGCGGAGGGCAGGCCCTGAAGCGCCAGCTCTGCCGCTCTGCCCAGTCCCACAATCCCCGCGACATTCTCTGTGCCGGCGCGGAGCCCCGCCTCCTGCTTGCCCCCGTGGATAAGAGGCTCGATCTCGACACCCTCTTTGACGTAGAGCGCACCGACACCCTTGGGCGCGTGAAATTTGTGACCCGAAATACTTAGCAGATCGACACCGAGCTCACCTATATCAACCTGTATTTTGCCCACCGCTTGTACGGCATCGGTGTGGAAGAGCACGCCGCGATCGTGTGCAATCGCGCACAGCTCCTTGACGGGCAGGATCGTGCCCACCTCGTTGTTTGCCATCATGATGGATACGAGAATCGTGTCATCAGTGATCGCCTGACGTAGTTGCGCGGGCGCGAGCCAGCCGTTTTTGTCAACCGGCAGATACGTGATGCGAAAACCGCTCTTCTCTAGAAAGGCACACGCGCCGAGGACGGCGGGGTGTTCGATGTTCGTCGTGATCACGTGGTTGCCATGCTCGCGGCGCGCAAATGCGGCGCCTTTGATCGCGAGGTTGTCGGCCTCTGATCCACCGCTGGTAAAGATGATCCGGCGCGGGCGCGCGCCGATCAGCCGGGCCACGCTTCGCCGCGCCTTGTCCACCGCGTCCTTGGCCTCCCTTCCCTCGGTATGAATGCTCGAGGGGTTGCCGTGCTGGTCGGTGAGAAAGGGACTCATGGCATCCCTCACCTCGCTCGCCAGCTGCGATGTCGCGTTGTTGTCCAGATAGATATGACGTTCAACGGTCCTGCGCTTCGCGCGGGCAATCTGAATGCCGGCCCCACACGCGACGGTCTGTTTCTCGGCACGCGCGCGCGTCGCCTGGGTACCCGTCTCGACCTTCGCCACCTCGCACAGAAGCGCCTTGTACACGGGAAACCCCGAGATCTCGTCATAGTTACCGATATCCGTGAGCTCGTTGACATTCCATTCCCGCCACGCTTTCGGACCGACGGGTGTACCACCGCCCATATTGCACTCGATGGCGCCTCTCAGAATATCGTCCGACACGCGGGCACGAAAACGGATGGCGCCCCGGCGGGTGCGGACCTCGACGAGATCCCCCGCGGCGATACCGCGCTCCTCGGCGTCTTTCGTGTTCAGCTCGACGGCAGGTTCAGGGGTGTCCTTTGACAATCCCTTGATACCATGGTGCTGCGATCGAAAATCCGTCTGCGGGCGGGCGCCCGAGTTGAAGACGAGCGGAAACTCCTCGGCCATCGCCGGGTTGGCCCGCGGCCCCTCCGTCGGCTCGGTATACTTGGGGAGCGGTTCGTACCCGTAGTCTTCGAGTGTGGTCGAGAAGATCTCGAACTTGCCAGTGGGTGTGTCAAAACCGGGTTTGCCGTCTTCGCGCAACCCGCCCTTCTCCCACTTCTTGTATTCCATCATGGGGGTTGGCAGCTTGACCCAACTGCCGGCCGCTTCGATGTCCTCGACCGTGTAGCCGCTGCCCTGGAGCGCGAAGCGGATCAACGCGTCTTCCGTCTGCGGGTAGAGATGCCCGTACCCCAACCGCTCGGCCAGTTCCGCCATGATCAGATAGTCGTTGCGCGCCTCGCCGACCGGCTCGATCAGTTTCTTGCGCAAACGAAAGATCGGGCCATACACCATGTAGGAATCGATCTCGAACATCGTCGTCGCCGGCAACACGACATCGGCATACGCGGCATCGGCGGTCAGCTGACGATCGATGCACACAAGGAAGTCGAGCTTCGAGAGCGTCTCTTGCCACACCGCTGTCTGCGGCCACGATGTTAGTATCGATGCGCCGTGGATGAGCAACGCCCGGATGCGGTACGGGTCGCCTTTGAGCACCGAGTCGACCAGTCCGCTCGCGTGGGACTCTCCGCGATAGTTGCTGTAGATCGGAAATTTCTCTCGTGCCACCGCGCGATCGAGATCGGGATTCGGCTGGTTGCACGAACGGTTGATGGGGAAGTGGTTGCCCAGCGTCGAGAGCCCCGTACCCCCGGGCACATCCAACTGGCCCGCCAGCGCGAAGAGTGTGAGCACCGCTCGGATCGCCTGGATGCCGCTGTTCGAGTATTCGAGACCCGTGTACATCACGGGACACGCCCCGTTGGCCCGGTAGATTTTGCGGGCGAGATCACGAATCGTGTCGGCGGGGACACCCGTGATCGATTCGGTCACCTCGGGTGTGAAGTGTTGTACATAGCCGGCGAGCTCATCGAATCCGTGACACCAGTTGCGGGCGAAATCATCATCAAAAAGATCCTCCTCGATCATCACTTCGATCACACCGAGGGCCAGCGCGCCGTCGGTACCGGGTCGGATGGGTATCCACTGCGCGCCCGTCCGCGCGACGGTTTCCGTTTGCCGCGGGTCGATCACAATGATATCCGCGCCACGCTCGGCCGCCGCTTCCAGGCGATGCATATCGAGGGGCGGCGAATCGGTGGCGGGGTTGGCTCCCCAGATCACGATCATCTCGGAGTTTTCCATATCGGAAAACATATTGACGAGCATGCGTCCCATCGTGACGTGCGGAGCAATCATGGCGAAGGACACGTAACACAACGCGCCGACGCCCATCGTGTTCGGCGAGCCAAAAGGGAAGAGCACATTGGAGGCCGAGGACACCGCGACATCTCTGGGCTGGAATATATCGCACAGCGAAAGCTCGAATGCACCCCGACCCGTATAGATGGCGATGGACTCGGGTCCCGACGCTTCCTTGTATTCGTTTAATCGTGTCGTGATGATGTCGTAGGCGTCGTCCCAGCTGATACGCTCGAACTCGTGTGAGCCTTTGGGACCCACTCGCTTCATGGGATAGCGGAGACGGTGCTTGGAATGAACGATCTCGGGCGCGTGGCGGCCACGCCGGCAGATCATCCCGAGAGGATGCCCGGTGTCTTCTCGTATGTCGACGAGCTTCCCGTCGTCGACACGGACGTCCACCCAGCACCCTGCGGGACAGATGCCACAGATTCCTTTGGTCCATTCGGAGTGCGCCATGAGACCGTTTCTCTAGTAGATCGCGAGTTTCCCGACGGCTTTCTCGACGGCAGAGAGGATATCGAGGCTTTCCACCAGGGATTTCATTGCATTGTGATCTGGGTAGAGTGGGCGATCAACATCGAGGAACTCCACATGTTTGCGGATCTCCGCCCGGGCGACCTGTGTGCCCTTGCCGGGCGTATACTCGCGGAAATCGAGTGCCTGTGCGGCTGCCATGAACTCGATGCCGAGCACGCCCCTTGCGTTGTCGAGGATGTCGCATGTTTTGCGGGCAGAGTTCAGACCCATCGACACAAAGTCCTCCTGATCCGCAGCGGCAGGGATCGACTGGGTAAACGCAGGCGCGGAGAGAATGCGTTGCTCGACGATCTGCATATCGGCGGTGTACTGGCTCAGCATGAGTCCGGAAAACATCCCCGCTCCCTTTGTCAGAAAGGCGGGCAGCCCCGCACTGAGTGCGGGGTTCGTCAAACGGTTGAGACGTCGTTCCGACAGCACGCTTATCATCGCAACGGCGGCGCCAAGCGTATCGATCGGCATGCTCACCGGTGTGCCCTGAAAGTTCGCGCCGGTAAGGACGACTTCCGCATCGGGCAAAAAGATGGGGTTGTCGCCAACGCCGTTCACTTCAATTTCGACCTGACTCTTCGTCCAGCGAAGCTGATCGCGGGCCGCCCCGATGACCTGCGGTGTTGAACGCATGCTATACGCGTCCTGCACGCGAACCTTTTGCTTGCCGGTCAGAAGATCCGACCCCGCCATGACCTTGTGGAGATTGGCGGCCGATGTCACGGCGCCGGCAAAACCACGTAGTTCGTGCAGGCGTTTGTCATAGGGTTTCATGTTCGCCGTTAACGCTTCGAGTGTCATGGCGGCGGCAATCTCGGCCTGCAAAAGCCAGCGTTCGGTATCGTAGACGATCAAGCACCCCATGCCGTTGACGATGTTCGATCCATTTATCGAGGCCAAACCGTCACGTGCCTGTAGGCCCGGTATCGGGATGCCGGCCTTCTCCATCGCCTTGGCACCGGGCAGCCGCTCACCCTGGTAGAACGCCTCGCCCTCGCCCATCATGAGGAGGGCGATCTGAGCCATGGGGGCGAGATCACCGCATGCACCCACCGAGCCCTTTTCGCAAACAACCGGTGTGACCTTTTTGTTGAGCAGCTCGATATAGGTCTGCGTGATCTCCGGACGGCACGCGGAATGGCCATGCGCATGCACGTTGGCGCGCAGCAGCATCGCGGCGCGAACGTGGTCGACCGGCATGGGATCACCGATGCCGGCGGCGTGGTTGTATATCAAATAGCGTTGGAAGTCCGCAACCTGCTCGTCGTTGAGCACGACCTCTGAGAACTCGCCAATCCCCGTGTTGACGCCGTACATGATCTCTCGTGCTTCGAGGCGCTGCTCGATAAAGGCGCGGCACTTCTTGATCCGGGCAAGGGCGTCGGGGTGGAGCTCGACCTTTTCGTTTCGGCGGGCAACGGCCACGACATCGTCTATCGTGAGCCCTTTGCCGGTAATCGTGATTGGCATGCGAAGCCTCCGCGGTGCGCCGTGAGCGTGGTTGAAACCGCATAGGCGCCCACCGTCCGCGGGACGCCTCTATGAGGGCTTGAGATTAGCAGAAATAGGGGACAATAGCCAGATTGCTCACAGGAACTCGAGTTCGCCCTTCGCTCGCAAAAAGGCCATTCCGAGAATGATCAGCGAGGCGATGTGGGCAAGCAAACCGAGGGGAGCCAGGATAACGGTTGCTCCCAAAACACCGCTGGCGATCGTCATAAAGAGGAGCGGTTTGAGCAGCCCGAACAGATCGTCTTCGAACTTCATGAGTAAGATCCCGAAAACAATGACGATGATGTTGTAGGGAACGAAGAGTACGAGGCTCAACGACTTCTTGCAGTGTCACCGGGTGGAACGCCGTCCGCGACATACTCCAGGATGTCTCCCGGTTGACATTCCAACTCCCGGCAGATGGCGCCGAGAGATGAGAATCGAATGCCCTTGAGCTTCCCGGTCTTGAAAAGCGACAGGGAGGTCAGCGACAGCCCCACTCGGTCCGACAGCTCGGTGAGCGTCATTTTCTTTCGCACGAGCATCATGTCCAGATTGATTTGAATCGCCATATACTAATGATAGGGTCTGAATTTAAACCCGTCAATAAAATATTTTAACTAATAATTAAAGTATTGTAAGCGCCGGTTAAATTGTGGGTCGTACGTTCGAGGCAAATGCTTGACCCGCTGAAGGTTGCGAGGGTTATCCGGCTGGCGCTCGGACCCATCCGGCGCGTAGAATGTGCCCGTGCAACTCTGCAGGGGAGCCCGGCGTAGAACATAGTAAGGGCTCTCGATATCTAGGGGTAGGGAAGATGGCCGCTCGTCACATTTCAAAATATAAGATCCGCGAAAAACTCGGCGAAGGTGGGATGGGTGTCGTCTACAAGGCGGAGGACACCCGGCTCAAGCGCACCGTTGCGTTGAAGTTTCTTCACACGGACGCTTTCGGCAGCGATGAGGACAAACAGCGTTTCGTCCGCGAGGCCCAGATCGGTGCCGCCCTGGATCACCCCAACATCTGCACCGTCTACGAGATCGACGAAAGAGACAACGAGGTTTTTATCGCAGTGGCTTACATCGAGGGTGTGTCGCTCGATGAGAAGATCGAGTCGGGACCGCTCGATATCGCCGAGGCAGTCCGGATCGCCCTCCAGATTGCACGCGGGCTGTCCGCCGCTCACGAAAAAGGCATCGTTCACCGTGATATCAAAAGCTCGAACATTCTACTGACGAACGACGGCCAGGTGAAGATCACGGACTTCGGGCTGGCCAGGGTGATCGGCGATGGTGAGACATCGGGCAACGTCATTGCCGGCTCGACGGCGTACATGTCGCCGGAGCAGGCCCGTGCCGAAGCGGTCGATTTGAGAACGGATATCTGGTCGCTCGGTGTCGTTCTCTTCGAGATGCTGGCCGGCGCGCTCCCCTTCCGCGGCGATTTCGAGGCGGCGCTCATGTACTCGATCCTGAACGAAGAGCCGCGACACCTCTCGGGACTGCGTCCCGAGATCCCCATCGATCTAAAGCGTATCGTCAACAAGATGCTCGAGAAGAATCGCGATGACCGTTATCAGACTGCGGGAAACGTGCTGTCCGTTTTGTCGGAAGTCAGACAAGCGCTCCAGACCGGTGGACAACCGTCACGGGCGGACGCAAAACCGTCGATCGCCGTTCTGCCGTTTGTCGACATGAGCCCCGATGGGGACCATGAGTATTTCTGCGATGGCATTGCCGAAGAGATCACCAGCGCGCTGACAAAACTGGAAGTCCTGCGTGTCGTCGCACGCACATCGGCGTTCTCGTTTAAGGGCAAGAACGTTGGCATCCCCGATATCGGTCGAAGGCTCGGTGTAGAGACGCTTCTCGAGGGGAGTGTTCGCAAAGCGGGCAACAGACTACGGATCGCCGTCCAGTTGACAAATGCGGAGGATGGCTTTGACCTCTGGTCGGAACAGTACGATCGCGAATTCGAGGATATCTTTGCCATACAGGATGAGATCAGACTCGCGATCGTCGACCAGATGAAGGTGACGCTGCTGGGTGATGACCGGGACGAGCTCGTCAAGCGGCACACCGTGGACCCCGAGGCATACAGCCTGTACTGGAAAGGTCGGTTTTTCTGGAACAAGCGAACCGAGGAAGGATACCGCAAGGGTATCGAGTACTTCGAGCAGGCGATCGAGCAGGATCCATCGTATGCGCTGGCTTACGTTGGCATTGCCGACTGCTACGATCTGCTGGGCTGGTATGACTATCTTGCTCCGGAGGACGCCTTTCCAAAGGCACGGACCGCCGCTCACAAGGCGATGGAAATGGACGATCGGCTCGCCGAGGCCCAGGCAACGGCCGGATGGATCTGTGTCAACTTTGACTGGGAATGGGGCTGCGCCGAATCGAACTACAAACAGGCGCTCGAACTCAACCCGGGATATGCGACGGTTCACCAGTGGTACGCCGAGTACCTGTCCTACATGGGGCGACACGAAGAGGCCATCAAACACGCCGAAAAGGCCGTGGAGCTCGACCCGCTATCCATCATCATCAACTGCGATCTCGGTCAGGTGCTCTACTATGCTCGGGAGTACGATCGTGCGATCGAGCAACTCGAGAAAACGCTCGAGATGGAGCCCGACTTTTCGATTTCCCACTATTTCCTCGCCTTTGCCTATCTGCAGAAGCGAAATCACACCGAGGCGTTAAAGGCGGCCGAGAAGGCTCTCGAGCTTGCGGGCGGCGAGGACCCTCTCAACATCGCGCAGCTCGGACTCGTCCACTCCTTCGCCGGCCACGCCGATGAAGCGTGCGCTTCGTTGAACAAGCTGAACGAGATGTCGGGCAAGCGGTACGTGTCACCGTTCTGTGTGGCGCTCGTTCACATGGGTCTGGGGCAGATCGACGAGGCGTTCGAGTGGTTGAACAAAGCGCATGAAGCGCGCGATCACTGGCTCGAAACGCTCAAGGTCCACCCAGTCCTTGATACGCTTCGCATGGGTCCGCGGTACGAGGAACTGCTCGGCAAAATGCAGCTCGAGGCGTGAGGTTCGAGTCCTATCCGGGGAGCCAACTCCGTCTGTAACCCTCTTCGGAATTCCCAGTTCGAGAGCAACCGATCCGATTTCAAGGATTCTACCTTTCCGATATCTTCAAATGAACGAGCGGCTTGGCTGGTCCACCGGACGTTGGAGAAACCCGCTGCCGTTAACCGAGCGGATTTCTCATTTGGGAAATTGTCTCGAAAAGAACGGCTGAATCGCTCTCAAAGTCTCGGATTCTGAAAGTTGTTTCCTGGTTTGGTTAACGGAAACTAGACTCAATGGGTTCCAATCGTATCTGCCTAACCGAGCCCAAAGACACCCGCATCTGTTGGGTGCTCAAGGGGTTAATCCTGTACAGCCGGTCGGCACTCGGCTATAATGGAATCCACCCCGGGAACCGCACCTTTTGTCTTGCCCACCACGTTGCTAACTTGCTGGAGGGTAAAATGATAGGCCAGACCATATCGCATTACAAAATCCTCGAAAAGCTCGGTGAAGGCGGCATGGGTGTGGTCTACAAGGCCGAGGACACCAAACTCAAACGTACCGTTGCCCTGAAGTTTCTCTCACCTCAAGCTGTTGGTACCGAGGAAGACAAAACTCGTTTTATCCACGAGGCCCAGGCCGCGGCCGCTTTGAATCACCCGAATATCTGCACGGTCTACGAAATTGACGAGTATGAGGATC
>CBDVBZ010000049.1:0-23407 GCA_965372355.1 uncultured bacterium
GGTTACAACGGGAGGAGACGGCTACTGCATTCAATATAACACGGGGGTTTTTGTCGTCCGTACATGGGAGGAGAACGAAGAAGACGAGGTGAACAGCAAAAAATGTCTCGATGTCTGTCAACTACGCCGAGACCGCACGCACGTAGGAACAAGCAGCAGTCGAGCGCGCGTCGCAACGTCAGAAATTGTGTGGCGCAAAACCCGTCAATAGAAAAATGAACCTAAGACAAAAAAAAGTGGGAAGCGCGTGAGGAAGTGAGTGCCCGAGGAAGCGCGTGAGGAAGTGAGTGCCCGAGGAAGCGCGTGAGGGAGCGAGTGCCCGAGGAAGAACCTCGCGACACGTGATCAAACACGGTCGCGCGTGCCTTGGGATGATGTCGTCCATCGGTGAATCCATAACAGCTTGCCGGGTGCAGAGGGCCTTGTTGGACCTGAGCCGGAGGACGGGCCCGACGCCGCAAGGGAGGGCAGCTGCGGCTGCGGAAGGCGCTTTCGGACCTGAGCCGGAGTGCGGGCCCAACGCCGCAACAGCGCGTAGTTGCCGTTACGGAACCCGGCGTTCCTGCCAGTAGACGAGACCCGGGTAGGGTGCCGACCCAAAGGTGAGTTCAAAACCGTATGGCGCGCCGCTCTCGGCGATGAGCGGGTCGAAGACAACGAGCGTTTCGTCACAGGAGTGGATGTCGCGACCGAGAACGAGTCCTTCGTGATAGATGAGGATGGGGCAGACATATCCATTGTCGTTGAAGAACCGTACGTAGTCCGTTCCGATTGTGACCTTGCCGAGTACACCGTCATTGTTGACGTCTACCGCGTATGCATCCCTTGACAGAGGCACCACGGGAACCTCGGAGACAGCAGACAACTCGACATTGTCGAAGACATCCCCGTCACCGTTGAGATCCACGTTGAGTGCGGACTCGTCGAGCGAATCGTCGGTGCCCAGAGGAGCGTTCTCGTCGAACACGAGGGGTTCACCATTCCACCCTCCACGCCCGTGTATCCAGACCCGCTCCTCGGCATAGAGCACGCCCTGGAGAACGGTCAGAGCCTCGTCACCGATGTCGCCGGGGAGATACGCGAAGCCCGCCCGGCGGGGTTCGATGACGATCGCCGTCGCTGCGATTATCCCGGGGAAATGCCTCATGTGATCCGTATTGGCGGGCTCACGCAGTGCGATGGTCTGTGTGTTCTCGCCGCTGAAGAGTCGCTGTTTTCGCCAGCGGTACGCCCCGCGCTCGACCTGCGACCGATAGGTCTGCATGAAATTCATGCGGCTCTGCCCCTTGAGCACGAATTGGCCGCGTTCGGGGAAGTGCTCAACGGTCTGCTCGCCGCCCGGTGTGTCGACGGTCTTTGACGGCCAGTCGTACGGGTCGCCATCAGCAACGACGATGGTCCCGTGCACGATAAGGTTGTGGCCGAGGTCACTCAGGTCGAGTGTCGTGTCGTCGATGTAGAAAACCCCGAATATCTCGATAGCCGGTTCGCGTCCGCTTGCCTCGCAGTTCGGGCATTCGCTCGTGTTGCCTGGATCGATCCTGCCGTCGCCCGCGCAGCGCCAGCAGTGAACATTCGGACGGTTCTGGGTTCGTAGCCACATGACAAACCTCGCCGCGGAATCGAAGTAGTGGCCGTCACCGTCTCCCGATATCGGCGTCGCCACGTGACCGCGAACCGGCGGGTACGAGGCAGACCCGGTAACGAGCTCGTAGTAGGTGGTGAAATTGGGGCGCGGGTCGACAATCGCGCCGATACCCGGGTCGCCGACGCTGACACCGACGGATCCGCCCGCGATTCTCAAATCCACATCACCGTTTGCGAGGGAACGCCTGTCAACGATCACCGACGACGTCGCCGACACGCGGGTTGGATCGGCGCTCAACCCCTCGTCCGCCGTGTCACCATCGCCGTTCAGGTCGATGCCTTCGTTCCATTCGCTGAGGTTGTCGAATCGCCGGATCTCGGCCGTCTGGGAAAGCTCGATTTGCGAGCCCCAGACGCTTCCGAAGACCTTGGCAGACTCGGGCCGATCGCCCGAGCCCAGGCTTACGTCGCCGAGGCTCGTGACATCGCCGTATACCGTGACTCCGTCGTCCACATCGACCCGGCCGCCATTCCAGGAGTTGTTGTGAACACGCCCCAGGACGACCGTGTGCGAGGCATCGTGGCTGCGCAGGTCGATCCGATTCCCGGCCGTGTATGTGTTGCGAAACGCCGCCATCGCGTCGACCCAGATCGCTTCTACTTCCTTCCTGACGCCGTCGATCTCGCTGGATGCCAGGATTCGCACGTAGTTTGCCGGGGTGTCGCCGGTCGGGCCGAACGGATCGCTGCCCGCCAGGATCTTCACGTTGTAGATGCCATCTTCGAAGGCGACCTTTTCAAAGCCTTCGCGCCAGGTGGGGTTGGCCACGAGCGCCTTCACCGTGCGATCCAGTGCCGTTTGAGCGATATAGAAGGCGTGCGTTTCCAGCTGTGAAGACGCCTGCGGGGCCGGTGTTGGCGTGGTCGTCTCGCTGGCCATCTCGCGGGGGCGATTCATCCACCTCAGCCCCGCGACAATGATCACCAGCGTAAGGGCAATCAAGATGAGGGAGACGGTGATAGAACCGCGGTTCGAACGAAGATCGCACCCACGAAGCTCACGCATGATTTTCCTTCTCGATAGATCGTTGTGTTCCGGAGCAACATCATCCGGATGCCGTGATGGCCGGTATGGGGTCCGGCCGGCTACCAACTCGAAGATTCCTGGACGCGCCCGCTTTCCATGATGCGGATGCTCGCCCGGCGGCCTTCCTGATCCCGAAGCTTGAGCAGGACGGGCAGGTCTCCGGCGTCGATTTCGCCCGTGCCATCGATGACGACCCAGCCATCTTCCGGCGTGCTGCTCGAGCAAATCTGCACGTCTTTGGGGAGCGCGAAGCAGTTGTCAGGAGGATCGAGCATCCACGTACCTCTTGGTTCCTCACGATAGACGCGAAAGGCCGCTTCTTCGTACTTGATCCCGTACTGGGTGTCGCTCGCAACGGCCTTCTGACGGTTCAGGAGAACGCAGCTCGATATCATCGCGGTGGCCTGTTCGAGACCGGTCTCCCCGGGTTGCGACGCGGTGAGCCGCAACGACAGGCCGAGGGCGGCTGCGGTGAGCGCGATAGCCAGAATGATGTTGATGGTGTTGTTTCCCCGGGTGGTGCTCGGTTTCATCGGTCGTTGTCTCTTCGTTTTCCCACGGGTCTCCGCGGCCCGTCCTGCGTGGCCGTCGGTCGACCACAGCTATTTGTCGAACCGCAGCGCGTGAGAGGCGGAACGTTGGCCGTTTTATCGAAAAGCAATAATCGTTCCCCGGACTGTGACTCGCCGCCGAAAACGACACGGCCGGAAGGCTCCCGGCACGGTGTGTTAACTTGGCACCGACCACAGGATTACTGAACCCGACCCGAGCGTTCTGCCGATGGGGACGGGCGGATCTCCCGCCTGGCGGGAGATCCGGTTTGTCATCGGACAATGGATTACCACCCGGGTAGGTCATTTTGCAAGAAAGCCAGCCACGCCGCGGCGCCGGAGCAGCAACGCTTTTGGTGTCTGGACGGACCTTGTTCTACAACTGAGCGTTGACACGGTGTGACTGCCTCCGTAGTATGCCCCTTGTGTTTGTCGCGCCCGATTGCAGCGAATGGGGCTTTCCTTCCACAAAGAGAGAGAAAAGGAGTGCGAGCGTGGGTCCAGCGGCGACGAAGCGGAAATCAAAACAGAAGGGGCGGGGGGCGGCCCGCCGACCGGTCAAACCGGCCAGAAAGGCCAGGGCGAAGCCGAAGAAGAAGGTGACGTCCAGCGTCGAGACGCTGCCCCTGTTCAGCCAGCCCGAGAAGACGCCAAAGAAACCACCCCCAACCGAGCGACCCGAGCCGAGCGAACCCAGGACCGCCAAAGCGCCGGCCCGGGGCAAGCGGACTCCCCAGACGGCCCACACGATCGGGCTCAGACAGCGCGAGATATCCATCAGCGAGTTCTTTGCAAAGAACCGCCACCTGCTCGGATTCGACAGCCTGCCCAAGGCGTTACTCACGGTCGTCAAGGAGGCCGTCGATAACTCGCTCGACGCCTGCGAGGAGGCGGGACTCCTCCCTAATATCCTCGTCGAGATCGGGGAGATCGCTGAGAACCGCTACAGGGTGGTTGTCGAGGACTCGGGCCCTGGTATCGTTAAATCGCAGGTCCCCAGGATCTTCGGGAAGCTCCTATACGGATCGAAGTTCCATGTTCTCAAGCAGTCGCGCGGGCAGCAGGGCATCGGCATATCCGCCGCGGTGATGTACGCGCAGCTGACGACCGGCAAGCCGGTCAAGGTGATATCTCGAACGAGTCCCCGTCAGCAAGCCCACGCCTACGAGCTCCAGATCGACACGAAGAAGAACAACCCCGTTATCGTCAGCGATCGCGCAACCGATTGGGAACGCCCGCATGGAGTCCGCATCGAGATGGAGCTGGTGGCCGCCTACAAAAAGGGCCAGCGGTCGGTTGACGCCTATCTGCACCAGGTCGCCATGGCGAATCCCCACGCTCGATTCGTCTATCGCTCGCCGAAAAACCCCGAGGTCGTCTACGAACGTCTGACGGAGACGCTTCCCGATGAGCCCAGGGAGATAAAGCCGCACCCGCACGGTGTCGAGCTGGGCGTGCTCCTGGACATGCTCAAGATGACGAAATCAAGGAACATAAAGGCCTTTCTCGAGTCGGAGTTCTCGCGTATGAGCGCACGCACGTCCACGGAGGTCCTCGGGGAGGCGGGTATATCGGCGAAGACCTCCCCGAAACGAATCACTCGCGATCAAGGCGAGGAAATCATAAACGCGTTCGTGCACGCCAAAATCATGAAACCGCCGACAAACTGTTTGTCGCCGATTGGCGAGGAGCTTCTGTCCGATAGCCTGACGCGTGAGGTCGAGGCCGATTTCATAACCGCCCTGACGCGTCCGCCCGCGGTATACCGGGGTAATCCGTTTCAGATAGAAGTTGGTATTGCCTACGGGTCACCATCTCTGGACGCGGACAGCCCGGTCAAGCTATACCGATTCGCCAACCGGGCGCCGTTGATCTATCAACAATCCGCATGCTCGACCACGCAGTCCATTATTGGTACGGCGTGGAGGAGTTACGGCGTGCAGCAGGCGCGAGGCGCTTTGCCGGCGGGCCAGATGATCATCGTCGTTCACATTGCGTCGGCGTGGGTGCCGTTTACGTCCGAGAGCAAGGAGGCGATCGCGCACTATCCCGAGATCATCAAGGAGATCAAGCTCGCGCTACAGGAATGCGGGCGGCGTCTGGCGCGGTTTATTCGTAAAGGCATCCGCGCAAAAGAAGAAGAAAAGAAACGTTCGTACATCGAACAGTACATTCCGCATATCGGAATCGCCTTGCAGAGCATCCTGGATTTCTCCGAGAACGAGGAGAAAAAGGTCGTCACTCGTTTGAAAACAACGCTCGAGAAAAGCCGCAAGAACTAGTGTCATCAAGAGGGGGACAGCTTTGACCAAAAGCAAAACCGTCACGAAACGAATCAAAACCGAAGCGACGAGGATCAAGGAGGCCATTCTCAAAGGCAAGAAACCGGCGATGAAGTTTCCGCTGCGCTCGCTCTCCAATGTGAAATACGAGCCCAAACAGGGCTTTTTCGAGATGCGTGGCAGAAAGAAAGAGCGGACACTGACGGTCAATACGGTCAAGACATTTGCGCAGACGCTACGCATGATGGCGTTATCGAAGGAACTGCTCGACACCGATGACATCGCCACAAAGCGAGAGGCTTACTATGTGTCAAAGAACTGGGACGCGGCGCGGTTCAACGAACAGCCGGAAAGCGATACGGTTATTGACGATGTGGAAGCCTTTTTTCGCCTCAACCGCGAGCAGCTGGGTTTTATTCCGGAGGAAAAAGGCGGTGATATCGCCGGCAAGCTGGTCGTGATCGATGTCGACCGTGACACACAAAAGAAACTCAAGATCGACTGCACTAAGTTCGGCAGCGGTGCGTACTCGATCCCCATCGCCGTCGAGCAGCTCGAGTTCGAGACGAACGCAAAGTTCATTCTTGTTATCGAGACGGCCGGCATGTTTCAGCGTCTCGTAAAGCACAACTACTGGAAGAAAGCCAACTGCATACTCGTGTCGATGGGTGGTGTGCCGACGCGCGCATGCCGGCGTTTTATCCGCAGACTGTCCGACGCAAAGAAACTCCCCGTCTATGTCTTTGTCGACGGTGATCCGTACGGGTTCAGCAACATCTACAGGACCTTGAAGGTCGGCAGCGGTAACGCGGCGCATCTCAACGAGTTCTTCTGTGTGCCGCAGGCCAGGTTTCTCGGGATCACCCCGCAGGATATCATCACATACGAGCTGCCGACCCATCCTCTCAAGGACGTCGACGTAAAGCGGGCAAAGGATGCGCTGAAGAACGATCCGTTCATTCTGCATCACAAGCCCTGGCAACGGGCGTTGGAACAACTCGTCAAAATGGGAGTGAGAGCGGAGCAGCAGGCGTTGGCGAAACACGGCCTGAACTATGTGATAGATACGTATCTGCCGGAAAAACTGAAGCAGCCGGAACAGTTTCTCCCCTGATGCTGAGAGGGATCGAACGTTCGCTTGGCCCCGACGGAGTGAGTGCTACTCGTCTTGCGAGTACTCCTCGAGTTCAACACCCAGCCCGCATGCAAGCCGGTTCACATAGTTGTAATAAGCGGTAACCTGCGCGATGTCCAGGATATCGGAATCCCTGAAACCGGTATCCCGCAACCTGGTGATGTCCTTTTTCCTCATATCGCACGGAACCGAGGTCAACTTCTCGGCGTACTCAAGCATCCGTATGTCCTTCTCGGGGACATCGGCCTTGTGGTAGTCGGTCTTCATCGCGTCGACGAGCGCCTGATTCTTTGTTATTCGGAAGAGACCTCTTCCATGATGGCGCACTCAGTAATGGCATGCGTTGATCTTGGAGACAACCACCGCGATCATTTCGCGTTGCATACGGCTGAGCCCCGAGCGTCCCGCCATTAGATGCTTGTACATCTCGTAGTGATGCCTGAGAGAATCGGGATTGAGGCTGTGTATCTTGAGTATTTCGTCGACCCCCGAAGACGGATCTCCGCATTTGTTGTAATACGTTTTCAGTACACCTTGCGCGTCGTCTTCGTTTACTATCTTTATCCAGGCCATGCCGATCACCCATTGGTTGGAGGTTTGATGACGGTTGAGCTGCGCCCGGAGGACGTCTGCCTGTCCTGGAAGGGCTCCAACCGGCATACGTATCGCTACCGGCAGGTCAGCGATACCAGGAATTATCACATAGATCATATCCCGTGAGAAGTGGCTTGGGTGATCGATGAGACCGGCGACAGTCTGTGGTATAACGGGAGTGAAATCAGCGTGTTACGGAATTGTGTGCGTTGTGGTTAGCTTGACGTGAGCACGCCGCCCGATTAAAATGGGAGATTCACGTCGCAACGATTCCGAAGCCGTATTTCTTGGGACCACTCAACGCGAGGAAACAATGACCGATAAACACGAATTAGAGGTCGAGGTTGGCAAGCTCAGATGGCGCTGCAACCCGGACCGCCTGGGGTATGAGACGACGGATGAAGTGCCCTGCTGCACGGACATCATCGGACAGGATCGAGCGGTGGAAGCGATCAGGCTCGGGTTGGAAATCACCAGCCCGGGCTACAACATCTATGTCTCGGGACTGACCGGCACGGGGAAGTCCACGACGATCAAGCAGCTTCTCCGCAGTATCGAGCACGACAAGAAGGAACTCTCCGATTTGTGCTACGTGTACAACTTCCGGTCCCCGGAGATGCCGCAGTGGCTTCGCCTGCCCGCCGGCAAGGGGATAGAGTTCAAACGTGGTATGTCGGATGCTCTCAAGACCTTTCTCGAGCACATTCCAAAGACCCTGGAGAGCGAAGGCTATATCGAGAGACAAAAAGAGGTCGTTGAGAGACTCAAAGAGGAGAGAACCAGGCTTGCGACGGATCTCGAAAAACAGCTTACCGATAAGGGCTTTCGTTTTCTCGAGGTTCAATACGGCCCGTATACCCGGCCCGCTATTGTCCCCGTGGTCGACGAGCAGCCGGTCGAGATGAGCGCGCTCGCCGCGGAGGTAGAATCGGGCAAGCTCGACGAGAAGGAGTTCGAGAGGATAAAGCAGGATCACGAAGCACTCACGAGCAAGATGGAGGAATTCCTAAAGGCAGCGCGGGCTATCGATCGCGAGCTGGCTCAGAAGATCTCCGAGCTGGAAATTCAGTTTGTCGGTCCGATCATTGATACGAGCGTCGACGAACTGATCGACAGCTTCCCGTACGGGGGCGTGCGCGCTTTTCTCGAGGAATTGAAGGAATATGCGATCGAGAATCGGCGGATCTTTGCCGGGAGGGAGGACAAGCAGGAGTCCGGTGAGCAGAAAACGGCAGCGACCGCTATTGCGTTCGAAGTCAATATGATCGTGGACAACTCTCGGGCTGAGGATACGCCGGTAATCATCGAGACCGCCCCGACATACGGCAATTTGTTTGGCACGATCGAACGGACCAGCGACGGCAGGGGCGCGTACCGGACGGATTTCACGATGATCCGGGCAGGATCGATAGTGCGGGCCAGCGGGGGGTTTCTTGTCCTCAACCTTACCGACGTGATCAGCGAACAGGCCGTGTGGCCAGCGCTCAAACGGGCTCTCAAAAACCAGGAGATTTCGATACAGGGGTTTGATTCGTTTTTGCTGATGCCTGTGTCGGCGCTCAAGCCCCAGCCGATCGACATCGATGTCAAGGTCGTTCTGATCGGTGACGCGGAGTCCTACCATATCCTCTATGAATACGATGAAGACTTCCGAAAGATCTTTAAGGTCAAGGCGGACTTCGACACGGTGATGTCCAACGATCAGGAGAACATACAGAAGTACGGACAGTTTGTCAGGAATCTCATCGATCAGGAAGACCTCCTTCCGTTTCACAAAACCGCCGTGGCTTCGATCGCGGAGGAGGGCGCACGGATAGCCGGCCGCCAGGACAAAGTGACGACTAAGTTCAGTGACGTTGCCGATGTGATCAGAGAGGCGAACTACTGGGCCAGGAAAAACGGAGACTCGATGGTCACCGGTGTCCACGTTGAGAAAGCGGTCAGCGAGAGGGTTCACCGCGTGAGTCTGGTGGAAGACAAGATCAAGGAATTGCTCGCCGACGGCACGATCCTTCTCGACACCGACGGGTCTAAGGTAGGACAAATAAATGGGTTATCCGTTTACGACATGGGCGACCACGCCTTTGGCAAACCGGTGCGTATCACCGTGGAGACATCGGTCGGTCGCGCGGGGGTCGTCAGCGTCGAACGCGAGGCGGAGCTCAGCGGCAAGACGTATAACAAAGGCAGCCTGATTCTCGAAGGTTATCTCCGTCGGCGATTCGCTCAGGATAAACCGCTGACGATGAACGCCAGCATATGTTTTGAGCAGTCTTACAGCGGTATCGATGGCGACAGCGCATCATCGACCGAGGTCTACGCGTTGCTCTCGAGTCTCTCAGACATGCCGCTGCGCCAGGATCTCGCCGTAACGGGATCCGTCAACCAGAAGGGTGAAGTGCAGCCGATCGGCGGCGCCAATGAGAAGATCCATGGTTTCTATGATATCTGCCGGATCCAGGGGCTGACCGGTGCGCAGGGCGTGATCATTCCAAAGTTGAACCTGGTGGACTTGATGCTTAGAAAAGACGTCGTCAAAGCGATCGAGGATGGCAGGTTTCATCTCTACGCTATAGAAACGATCGAAGAGGGTATTGAGCTTCTAACGGGAGCAAAAGCCGGACGCCAGATGGCCGACGGATCATTCGAGCGCGGCACCATCTATGCCAAAGCCAATGCGAAGCTCGCGAAGTTCGCCGAGCAAATGAAGGAGTTCATGGACGCCGGCGATGACGACTGATTCGCCAATGCCTATCGATTACTCACCCGAACTGCTTATCAAGAAAACGGCCCGTGAGATCGGCTTTTCCGAAGTTGGTATCGCGGATATCAAGCCTGGCGACGATTCCGACCGTGTGTTCGATCGGTGGCTCGATCGCGGTATGCATGGCGAAATGCGCTATCTGTCCGGCGGCGCCAACAAACGACACAATCCTGGGTTGCTTCTCGAGGGCGCAAGGTCCGTGATATCCGTTGCGGTAAACTACTACTCGAGAACACGTGAACTCAAGAACCGGTCGCGAGATCGGGCCGGCGACGGCGTTTTCTCCGTCTACGCGCACGGTAAGGACTACCACATCGTCCTGACAGAAATGCTCCGCGAGCTGGCGAGGCGGCTCGATGATTTCTTCCCGAATCTGAGGACGGCCGTGTGTGTTGACACGCAGCCGATCTCGGAACGAGACTTTGCCATCCGATCCGGCATCGCCTGGCTGGGCAAGAACACCTGTGTGATTTCTCCGACGTATGGGTCGTGGATATTTCTCGGAGAGCTGATCAGCAATCTCGACCTGCAGAATGGCAATCCCCTTGAGAGCCTCTGCGGATCCTGTACACTCTGCGTCGACGCCTGTCCCACCGGTGCGCTCGATGGCGAGTACTCACTCGATGCAACCAGGTGTATTTCTTACCTCACGATTGAAAAGCGCGGCGACATTCCCGCGGAGTGTCGCGATGCAATAGGCGGCAACCTGTTTGGATGCGACGAATGCCAGCACGTGTGTCCCTACAACACCGCGCCAACCGAGTCAAAGGCGTTCGACGATCAGCAGTGTGACACGCTGTTGAATATGAGGTTGAGTGATTTGAAAAGTATGAGCGACGCGGATTTCCGATCGTTCACGCGCGAGAGCGCAATAGGGCGCTGCAAACCGGCCGGTCTTCGCAGAAACGCCCACATCGTCGCGAACAATCTCCAAGGCAGAGATGAGCCATCGTAGATCGCAGCCCGTTCTCGTCGGTTAACTCGTAACCGAGCTAAGCTCGTCCAGACTGGTGATCGATCGAAAGTAATTCCTGATATTCATGATCTCGAGAATGTCGTCGATGAGCTTCGGTGGGTTCATCAAAATCAGATCGCCATCCTTGTCACGGAGTACCGTGACCGTGCTCAACAAAACGCCGATACCGGAACTGCTGATAAAATCGGTATCCGAAAGATCGACGACGATTCTAAGATGCTTTTTGGCGATCAGATCCTCGAGCTTGGCATCGAACTCCGGCGTGGTCGTTGAGTTGATGCTACCGACCACCTTTACGACAATGACGTCGTTCGCTGTCTTTATGTCGATTGAGAAATCCCTCATGTTATGCCTCCTGTAGTTCGAGCTCTCGCGTTATCCGAAAGGTTGTGTTGTTCCATTCGTTTTCACGTTCGTGTTTGAGTTCCTCTGTTAATTGACGAATCAGATGTATCCCCAATCCACGTTTTTTACCGTCCATGATCTTGTGCGAGATGTCAACTTCTAATCGGTTCGAAGGATGGAACGGCTCCGCGTTGTCCCGGTATGTTACGTCGACGGCGTCTTTGCGGACCACAAATGCTATTTCGATAGCGGGCTTGTGTGTTGTAAACGCTGCATGTTCAACGCTGTTTGCGACTAGCTCATGGACGCAGAATTCCAGACGCGTGAGGCATCTCTCGTCGAGCGGAATAGAGGATCCGACTATCCGAAGGACCAGGTTGATACGGTTCAACGCCGATTGAAAATCGGACAGGCTGATGGCGTATTCTACGGTCGTGGTGCGATCGGTTCCGGAAGCCCGAAGCCGGTACAAGGCGTCGTCTACCTTCTGCTGCTTCTCGCGACGAAGTTCCGATATCGTGACGAGCGGATCGCTCGCCGGGATGTCTCGTAGAAGACTGCGCATGTTCTCGAGGAGCGAAGGCTCGCAACGGATACTGACATTGTCGAAGTGGTTGTGGTGGCAGAATGTGACTAGCCGCTTCAACACGTCGTGCTGCCTATCCGAGATCGGAGCCACGACGTCCAATCGGACTGTGCTTTCATCGAAGTCTACGGAATGAACGAGCATGTTCAGATTGCCGGCAAGCGATGCCGGCTCGGACGCGGCCGTCGTGTCACCATCGGACGTGGTCTGGGCGCAGCTGAGCGCGAGCAGGGTTATGTCGTCTTGCTGGGGCGCCCCTCCCCGGAACGCCTCCTCGGAGACGATTGCCTGCTGGACACAGGCCATGGCGCCGTGCTCGGCGAAGCGCTCGCAGAACTGCTGTATGTTGTCTAAACCGAACTGCTCGTCGTCGACATTGGCCGACTCGCTCAAGCCGTCCGTGTACTGAAAAGCCAGGTCTCCCGGCTCGATGACCAGTCGGTATTCCGAAAGAAGCGAGGAGAATGGACCGTCCGGGAAAACACCCAGAGGCGGTCCGTCCAATTTGTGTAGCGTGCACTTGCGATCACGGCTGCTGTAGATCATGAGGGGATTGTGGCCCGCGTTCGAGTACGTGAGTTCCGAAGTGTCGAGGTTCAGATATGCGATGAAGAGTGTGACGAACATCTTCGGCTTCAGGTTCTCGGCAAGAGAGATGTTGAGCTTTCGCACGACTTCCTTTGGAGACAGGCCCTGATAGATGAGATCGCGGACCATGACTTTTAGCATTGCCATGACAACGAGGCCCGGGACTCCCTTGCCCGAGACATCACCCATGATCATCGCAATGTTTCTCTCGTCTATGCAAAAGGCGTCCACGTAGTCGCCGCTAACCTCCAACGCGGGCTTATAGTAAAAGCTGATCTCGAAGCCCTCGGTCTTGAAGGACTCCGACGGAACCAGCGTGCTCTGGATGTCACGTGCGATCTCGAGTTCCTTGGCCATTCTCTCCTTGGTGACGAGCTCGGTCTGAGCCTTGGAGATGCTGGCGGCCATTTCGTTTATTGAATTGGCCAACACACCAAACTCATTTCGCGTGTGGACCGTGACCCTTGTGTCCAAATCGCCCGAGCCAATACGCTCGGCGCCGCGGACCAAATCGTCGATTGGCCGTGATATCCGCCTGAACAGAAGCAGAGCGAGGACGATTCCGAGACTAAACGCGATCGCACCACAGAAAAGAGTTATCGTTATCGCTCGTTGTGTCGAAAGCTGAAGGTCTATCTTGGAGTAGCGGAGATGGACGTGGCCGATCTCCTTGCCAAGGCTTTTGACCGGCGTTCTAAAAAAGAAGGAATCGCTGGCGTCGTATAACAACTCACCCTCCACGAGCAATGAGGACTGTCGCGAGGTGTGGTTGCTCAGATCCATATTGTAGTGTGTCGACAGGTTCGTTAGGTCTTCGTCTCCCTGAATCAGTCCCTCCGAGTCGGTGATAACAACGGACGTAATGCTCTCACTCCGTGAAAGGATGCGCTTGACCCGCGGAAATAGCTCGAACTCGGGGTCGGATCTCAGAAGGGCGGTCTGCGAGCCGAGGGCAATATTCCGTCCCTGGTATACGATGGTCTTCTCGATTTCGCGCTCGAGTATTCGCTTCTGATGAACGAGGAGCGAATAACTGATCGATCCCGCCGTAAGCGCCAGGAGTACTACGGCACCGAGGACAAGCTGCGTCTTGAGCGAAAAGAGCGCGTTGAATCGCCTCCCGTTATCGTTCATATCCGCCACCACCGAGTCTCTTGACGATCTCATTGGCTTTGCTTATGTATCGTCTGGCCTTGCTGTTGTCGGGATCCACCGCGAGGGCACGTTCCCAAACCTGTATGGCTTTCGAGTACTGCTGTTCGGAGTAGTAGTTCATGCCCACGAGCAGGTACGTCTTGACCAGAAGCGGCAAGACGTTGTGAAAGCTGGGATCCTGTGTCCACACCTCGGACAGCGATTTGATCGCTGCGTTGAAGTCACCCTTGTTGAACGATCTCATGCCCGCATTGTATTTGCGCTCGAGGGCGGGACGGGCGACCTGAGCTTGCAACACGGGTTGCGGTTTGGGTTCAACGATCGCCAGCGGTGTCGTCTCGGCTGCCTTTCCGTCGGCGAGCGTTTTGTTGTAGCGGTCGATCTCGGCGACGATGGTGACATCGTCGGGATCGTACGCCAGTGCTTGCCCCAGAAGCCGAATGGCGCTCTCGTAATCGTCCCTTTTCGCCAGAGAACGGGCCTCAGCGATGAGACGCTGGATTTGATTGCGGATATTGATCTGACATTTCTCGCGGTATTCGATGGCCAGCGTGTGTTGACGGTTTATCTTGAGGACCTCGTTGAATCCGGATAGGGCCTCGCCAAAGCGACGCTCCGCATACAGGTCTATGGCGGTGTTCAGAAGCTTATTGATAGTAGCGGCGTAGTCGGCGTCGGCGGCGAGGTGCTGGTTGCAGGTCGCGATCAGTCGCAGCGCGTCACTGTCGTCGGGGTAGAGACGAAGGGCGTTTTTGAAATTGATCAACGCGCTGACGTAGTCATTCTTGCCGATTGCCTGGTGGCCTGAATCCATCACTTGTTTGTACTGGGCCTTCGTTGCCAGCTCTTTGGCCTCTTCGTTGTCCGAGTCCCAGAGCAGGGTGATCTCGAAGTGGCTCTGCGCGGCCTCGTAGTCGCCTTGTTGCAGCAGTCTCTTGCCCTTGGCCAACGAGTTTGTGATCTGGTCTCGTTCGAGTTCTTCCATACGAGTGCCGACGGTCTCATTGATCCTCTCTTCGCGGCTCATGCGGGCCTGTGCCCTCCGCTCATCGATCGAGGGACCAAAACGGATGGCCAGCGAAATCCGGTGGTTGTCTCCAAAGTCTTCGCTGCGGAAGGCGTAATCCAGAGTGAAGTTCTTGTAGTCGGCACCGGCCCCAAAAGTAGGCGTAACGTCGTCCACACCGATGCGAAGCGAGTAGTGGTCGGCGTATGTAAACTCCTGACCCAGGCGAAACGAGGCGGGCGAGTATCTGGGATTCACCAGGTTTATGGCAGTCACCATGCGCATATCTCCGATGGCCGACAGAACCGACAGGCCCAGTCCTATGTCCATGGGATCGGAGACCGCCTCGCGGTCCAGCTTGACGGAGGGTTCCAGGACGTTTCGTATGACAAAACCCTCGCGGATACCCCTTATCATCGAGGTGCCCGAGAAGCGCTGCTGCGCCGAAATGCCGACATCGAGCCCAACCCCCGACCCGTTGTAATCCCCAAAGGAGTGATTGTCGAAGACCAGATTGAATCCGGCCGCAAAAGAGGAACCGATGCTTCGCCCGTAACCGAGAAGGATTCGGGTTTGCGAATCATGAAGATCGGATGATAGAAGCTGATTGGATTGATCTCTCTCCTCGATTCCACTGACATCGATTCTCAGAACGCTCACCCCGATGGTTCCGTGATTCAGCAGCGGATGGGCGTAGCTCACCGTGTGGTAGAGCGAAGTAGTCTCAAAAAGCGTGGATCTCGAGAACACGAACTGTTTCCACTGCAGCGAACTCATGACGGAGGGGTTGTAGTATTGAACTGCTGCGTCCGGCATGAAACTGACACTGGTAACGCCCATTGCGGAAGACCTCGTGCTCGTACCCAGGACAAAGGGCAATTCCGTTCCATACGATTGAGCCCGGGCAACGTTGGGCAACATTCCGGATAGAAGTACAAGTGTTGTTATGAGCACACTGCGGGCTCTCATCGTATGACTCCTACCTTGCGTCTGATTGTCTTGTGGCTGCCGTTGACCGCATTGATTTCCAGCACGAGATGATAGACACCGTTATTGACAGTGTCGCCGCCGCCGTTACGGCCGTCCCATACAGTGTTCTGGTGCAACCCGGCGTCGAGGGTTTGGCCATCGAGGAGTGTTTTGACCGGAGCGCCCCACAACGTGAACAGTCTCAGCGTCACGGTCGACCGCTGATCCAGATAGTATGTGATGGTCGTACCTTCGCGTCCCGCCGCAAAGGGATTCGGATAATTGGTAAACGAGGACTCAACCGATGTGCCCAGGATGTGGCCGAAGTTTGTGTAGAGCGGGAAGTCCTGACCGTTGATCGTCGCCACCGAAACGGCACTCTGAGTGCCAAGCTCGACGACATCTATAGACGTGGCATCGGCAAGAGCCAGACGGAAGTTGACATTGCCGAGATCGGTTTGGATGTCCAGTGTGACACCGAGCGTGTCGGTTTGTCCGGAGGGAGTGATGACAACACCGTCGGGCACGTTGAAGACGATCTCGGTAGAGCCGACAACGCCGTCGACTGTCGTCCCCGCTGAGGTCGAGAGCGCGGCACCGCTGAGCAACTCCGTTGGATCCATGACGGCACCTTGCGGGTCCTGGACTTCGACACGCAGGGTTCTCGCGCCGGTGTCCGTAAGCCCCTGCGCGGCGCCGTTCTGGATGAGCAGATCGAAGGCCGGAGTGCCCGTCTGCAACGCGCTCACGTTAGCGGGGAGCCGTGAGGTGAGGCCGACCAGAACCTGGTTGCTCTGCAAGAGGAGGTCGGCGGGACCCGCGACGAAGGGAAAGGCGCCCGAAATAACTGTAATGCGACCACCATCGTTGGTGTCGAAGACGGCGAGGTCCTGTCGATCGAGGCGGATCTCCAGGTCGCCGCTCGTGAGAAAGCTCTTGGAAGTGAGATAAACTGAGAGTATCTCAGAGGTCGCGGGATCGATCGGCACCGGTGTCACGAAGGCGCATTCTGCAATCGATGTGATGCTGCTAAGGGACGACACGACCGATACCGTGTCGGCGCCGTTCATGATCGTCAGCGAGCTGAAATAGTCGCCGGGGTAGAGTGGTGAGCCACTCGAGGTTCTGAACTCGAGACTCATGGAATCGATCTGCAGTGACGATGACGCGCTGGAATCCGGGTGCGTTAGCGTAATGTCCATGACCGGTATCCCGGTTGTGGACGGGAGAAGCGATTGCGGCATTCGGTCTACGTAACTGGCCAGCATGCCGGAAGCCGCCGACTGGAAGACGATGATGTCTGAACCGATCGGAAAATCCTGTGACGCAGGGTTGGGTGCGGCCACGGTTACCAGTTTGCTCGTGTTGATGTCGCGCGCAACCACGGCGGCGGGACCATCGATGTGCAGTTGAAAACCGTCTCCCATCGGAAGGTTCCTCAGATCCACGAGCACATCGATTGTCCCCTGGACCCCGGGGGTCAGAATGAGGGGTGTCGCGAGGTTGATGTCCACCGAGGATCCGGTCGACGGGATAAAGTTCGAGATGGCCAGTGTCTGGGGCCCCGATCTCAGCGTGATTTGTCGGATGACACTGTTTGGCACGATCTGCATGCCGGTGGTGTCGGCAAAACCAAACGTCAGGTCGGTCAGGATCTCCCGGGCTGTGTTGGGTGTACCCGGAGAGAGCAGGTCGACCGAGAACACCGCGAGATCGTTCTGGCCGGTGTTCGCGTGTATCGTCCGGCCGCTCGTTGAAGCGACGAGAAGACTGTCGGCCGGTGTATTGATCGTGATGAGCGTCGACTGCCATGGAAACGAATTGGAGGACGTTGCTGTGATGACGGCGCCGTCGTTCGAGTCGACAACGGAAATGTTACCCAAAGCCTCGATCCGAACGCGAAACGGTGTGAAACCGGCGAGGCTCACAATATCACATTCCGCCACAATGGTGGCTACCTCGCCGGGTTGAATGGTGATCGGGTTTTGTAAGACCAGATCGAGGGGGTTGGTGGAGTCGACAACCGACAGCACAAAGGGCGTCCCGTTTTGATCCGTCAGGATCGCGTTCTCCATGATCTGGTTCGGCGGGATCGGCGCTCCAGAGCCATCCTCGACGGTAATCCTCAACGCTCCGACATCGAGCGGCGCGCTTGTAGTATCCCCCGATTGGTAGTCGATCGTGAGATCGAACAGCCGCACAGCATTCTGATCCCGATTGGCCGTTGCGGGAGCCAGATTAGAAATAGCCACCGGAATACCCGAGGCTCGATTCTGGATCTCAAAGACCCCGGTGCACGAAGACTGCGAAACGGTGAAGTTGTCGGCTGTCCGTGCAGACGCGCAAAGTTCCACATCCCCGGCGGCCTGGGCGACATACGCCCAGACGAACGTCGTATCCTGCCCCGGCAAAAGATCCAGAGACACCGGTGTCGGGCCGGAGGAGAAGATCACTCCGCCCGAACCGCTGGCCGAAAGGGCCGAGGGCGTTACGCCGGTAAGTGTGTCGGCGCCTTCGTTTCGAACGCGCATCGTGAGTGCGATCGACTGTCCGACAGTGTACGTCGCGCGGTCCGCGGTGAGCGTTGCGATAAGCGGATCGGTCGAGATCTCCTGGAGTGCCGGGTTGGTGATCGGCCGATCGATCGGTCCGTCGTTGCCCGATTCGACTTGGATACCGCCGATGGGTATCTCGACCTGCACCGTGGCGCCGTCGGTGGGCGTCGCAGAAACGGTGAATGTGACATAGGTCCGAAGCCCCGAAAGCGGGATGGGTTCGCTAATGGGGAGCGTGCTCGCCCATGTGGACCCGTTCCACACGAGCCAACCCAGGGGCGTGTCATCCGATGGGTCGAACTCCACGGGGTTCCCGCCGGTTTCTTTCCACAACCGCATGCCCGTGATGTCCGTCCCCACTGCCGCAGTGCCGGTGTTGCGCACCTCGACGGTGTTCAGCACGTCTGTCCGGATCCCGTTGGAGGGAATCGTCATCGACGTGGCCAGGACATCCAGGTCGTTCGCGGCGGCGGTAACCGCGGGCGCGGTCGACGTCGCGATCTGAGCGGCAATCATGCCGTCGGTGATGTCGACCCCCGGTGAGTTGATCGGGAACTCACCCAGGATATCGATCCCCGCGGGCTGGACGATGAGACTTGGCACGTCAAAAAGTTGCAGATCGACCGATACTCCATCGGTCGAGGCCAACGGCACGTCGTAGCTCACAAAGATGTAGGACACGCTGCGCGGAAGCAGATCAAGGTTGAGATCGCTAAACGTAAAGGTCGCTCCGTTCGACGGCAGTGACGTGAGCCGGATGTCCAATGCCGGATCGAAGAGCCCGTTACTATCGACATCGGCGTAGACGTAAAGGCTGTCGATGTTGCTCGCCGTTGCGGTCCCGATCTGAAAGAGCTTGATCTCGTCCAGAAGGAGCGGGACGGCGTAGCCGTTGTAGAAACCGACCCCATAGTTGAGATTGTCAGTGCTCATCGCGTAAACGCTTTTGTCACCGACCGAGTAAGGGAAGACGGTCAGACCATCGGGTTTCGGAATAAGCTGCGTCACCGGATCCATAACATCGCTGTCGATTGGACCATCATCATCCGACGCAACCACGATGCCCATGGTAGGAATCGAGAACTGAATCGATCCTCCTACAGAGTAGTCGAGGTCTATGTCGCTCACGAGGTAGAAGCGTGTGTGGTTGCCGCACGTGGCGATCAGGGGAACGCTCAACGCATCCGTCTTGAACGCGCGTCCGCCCGGTTTGGCGAGATCTTCGATGAGGTCGCCGATGCGGACATCATCGCCCTGCCCCGCATCGAACACGCCGTCGCCTCCGTCGCTGTAAAGGGTCAGCGTGTCGAAGTGTTCTGTGGTGGCGGTGCCCTGGTTTTCGATATAGAGGCCGGTAAGTGTGTCGACCTCGTAGCCGTTGGCGGGGATGCCGAAGTCGAGCATCAACAGATCGTTGCCCGATGCCACGACCAGACTATCGGTTCTCGGGTAGATGGCTACTTGAAACGCCATCATGCCGTCGATGTCGCGGGGCGTGGGTGTGGCCAGTGGAAATGCACCGACAACGGGAATGACCTTATCAAACCCCAGGCCGCCTGACGTCGCTAGCTCGATCTGAGCAATGTCACCGTCTCGGGCGCAGGTCGAGTCGATATCAGCGGTCACAAGCACGTATTTGGTTTCACCTGGCGTGAAGTCGAAATTGACATCGAGTGCCGTGAGCAAGCCACCGGCAAAGCTCAACTCTTCCACCAGAAGCACATCACTGCCATCGAGCGTACCGTTTCCGTTATCTTTATAGATGTTGACCGCGGCGAGCGTGTTGTCCAGATCGATCTGTGCGCCGGGACCTGTCGACGTGTTGATCAATGTCAACGTGTCGAGCTCTACGTTTTGCAGCGAATGGTTTGCAATCGAGAGTGACAGTAGAGGAATATCACGATCACCGGGATGTGTAGACATCGGTGTCAACGGCAGACCCGCTATATCGATTGTCTCCACGTTGATAATGATAAACGGTTTGCCGGAGACGAGCGCGGCGTCTGTGGGGCCGTCGTTGCCCGAGACAACATCGATGCCGTCCACAGGTACCCCCGGTCGGGAGTGGTGGCCTGTGACAGCTGCGGGATCGACATCAACCGCAATGAAGAATCGGGTGCTTCCGGTGAGCGCTTCGCTCAACCCCGAGATCTCGTGCCGGTCACCGGAGTATGCCAGAACACCCAGCGGTGTATCCGTACCGGGATCGAAAATGGTGTTGCCGTCATCACGGTAAAGTCGAACGGCGGCAAAATCGCCCGGGGCAAAATCGACAGCGTAATCCTTTATAGAAAGAGAGGTTAGGGTGTCGCCCTCGTAACCGTTCTGGGGAATATCGATGGTCAACAGCCAGATATCCGACGTACCCGCATAGAGCGTGTCGGCACTCAACGACGCTAACCCCACCTGATGGCTCACCATTCCGTCGACAACGAGATTACCGAACGAGTTGAGCGGATCAATCGGTGAGAAGTCCTGCTCGACGACCGTTCCCGCTTCGAATACGACATCATACGGTGAGACGAGCGCGGCATCGACCCGGTCGCTGTCGCGCGCTGCAAAGGAATCGATGTCAGCGGTCACCACAAGTGCCCGTCCACTCGCGCCTGGCACCCGCCAGCCGCCCGCGGTTACGAACGTCGCCCGCCCGGAGGCAAGATTGCCCTGGGCAACGAGCGTATCCGGTCCGGATAGTCCAAGGCTCGAGTCAACATCATCGAAGACATAGAGCGTCTCGACTTCGTTATCGAGCTGAGCCTGAGAGCCCGGTCCCGAACTGAAATTGTAGATCACGAGCGTGTCCAACGACCGATCGGTTGCGTACTCGCTCTCAAAATGGAGGGCGAGGAGTTCACGGTTTCTCGTCCCGGGTTGGACAGGCTCGGTCTGAAGCGGAATGGCGCTGACATTTACCTTGGGTACGTCGATGAAAATGCTGTTGCGCCCCAATGTGAGTAAGGTGTCGGCATAGGTTAAGGCGTTATCATCGACCCCCTGTAGGAGGAGCTTGAAGTCGTAGCTCGCTTCCGCCGTCAAGGCAGCGCTGACAGGAGCGGCGACGAATGTGACCGTGAAGCCTCGCGCATCAGGCGGAATGTACGTCGGGTTGGCGAGGCGGGCGCTGTAGGTCGTGGAGCTGTCCGATAAGACGATCGAAGACGTCGTGTCCAGCATGACGCCGACGGTTGTCAAGTTGTTCAACCCGATCCGCAGGGCCAGTGCAGGGTCCGCGACGAAGGTCTCTGTCGGGTATGAGGTCGCTGCCGAATCGATCAACGCGGGTCCCGTTATCACGCTGACAATCACGGTATCCTCGATCCAGGAGCTGCCTGAGTCGGTGGCCCGAACGACAATGGTGGCACCGCCGCTTTGCTCGGGTGTGAAGGCCAGGTCCAGCGCACTATCGGCATCGATCACGACGGATACCAAACCGGGGTTGCTGTTGCTCTGGATCGTGAATGACAGGGCGCTGCCATCCTCGATGTCGGTGAACACCGTGTTCAGATCTCGATAGTTGTCAATCGGAGCATTGTCTTCGGTCACCGTCGTATCCGCGATGGCGGAGGCTACGGTCGGTGCTTCGTTGACCTCGAAGGCGAAACCAAAGGGTGCGGAATCAACGGAAGACAGCAGTGTCTCCAACGGAGCGCCCGAGTTTGCCATCGTCCAGGTCGCGCCGTCGTACGTGGCTGCGTAGAGATCCAAGTTCGAGTCCGAGAAGATGACCATCAGCTTGTCGGTGTCGCTGAATGACGCCAACTGAACGGACTCCGTGAAGCCCTTTCCCGTCACGAGCTCATCCGCCTGGATCACCCAACCACTTCCCTCGGTCCAACGTGCCCAGTCCAACGTTCCCGTTTGATTATCCGGATACACGACCACCGCCGTTCCCGACTTGCCAACCCATCCCACGGCGCCGGCAAAATCGCCGGTTCCGCCGTCGTTCACGTCCCAACTCTGAGAATCGTACTCACCGCCGTCGACCCACGAAGAGCCGTTCCACATGGCGAGCCCCAGCCGCTCGACGCCGTCACCCATGTCAAAGGCGCCGATTGCGATCCTCTGGCCGGATGGCTCCGAAGCGAGGTCGATAAAGTGCGATTCACCGTTGGACGGCGACGAGGCGATTGGCGCTGCGGCAGACCATGTGTTGCCGCCCGCGGCTCTCGTCGAGTACCAGAAGCCCGGCGATGAGTCGTGCCCCCAGGCGACCATCGAGTTGCCGGTGCTTTCCTCGTACGCCAAATCGAACACCCGGTTGCTCACCGTGCCGGTCGAGGGGTTACGTTTGACATTCGTCTCGATGACGTCCGCTGAGCCAGTGAGCCACTGGACGCCGTCCCAGACGATTGCTACGAGATCGGAATTTGCATCGACATAAGCGAGCGTGATTTCGTTCGTCCCCGGGCGGCGTTCCAGCTCCACCCACAGCACCGTTCCGGTGTTTGGATCTGGATTTGGCCCGGCACCATCGTTCAACGGAAGGAGCGTCTCGACTGACCAAGCGCCTGCGCTGCGAGTTCGGTAGACCGGCGTGGCGGAATTGTCCGAGTAGACGACCAGTGCCTCACCGGTCACGTGTTCGTATTCGATATCGAAGCCACGTTTGTCGGCGTTGGCATTCGCAATAGCTGTCGAGGACCAGTCGACGGTCCAGGTCGCCCCGGACCAACGCAGGAGGTCCAAGTCCGAGCCAGCCCCCGTGTCCGATAGCACGCCGACGAGTTCCTCGTCACCCGCCGGAGAGATCTTGTTGACGACAAACTTGATGACGCTATTGGCCGTTGTTGTGGATACCTCGGGCAGCCAGGATCCAAGTGACTCGTCCCAGTTACGACTCCGGACCTCGGCGACGGTTCCCTCGCCGAATGACAGACGGGCATCGCCGTAGGCAAGCGAGGACACGGCTACGAGGAGTGTGTCTCGCTCCGATTGGAAACCTGAATCGGTAGCCCTGATGATAATTGAGGCAATGCCGCTTTGACCGCCCGCAAAGCTCAAGTCCAGCGCACTATCGGCATCGATCGTTGCCGTGACTAGCCCCGGGTTGCTGTTGCTCTCGATGCTGAATGCCAGCGCGCCGCCGTCTTCGATGTCTGTAAAGACATTATTGAGATCCCGATAGTTATCAATGGGGACGTTGTCTTCGCTGACCGTCGTATCGGGAATGGCACTAGCTAGTGTCGGTGGAGCGGCATGCACCCCACACACCCAGAAAAGCGAGAAA
>CBDVBZ010000050.1:0-23117 GCA_965372355.1 uncultured bacterium
GTCCAGGCACATGGGTAACACACGAGTCCAGGCCACATGGGTAACACATGAGTCCAGGCACATGGGTGACAGGTTTTGTCACACTGTGGCCACCGCCTCCACGGGGGGCAATACCCAAGGCGACGGCCGCAGTGTCACGATACAAACCATTTCAGGGAGGTCAGGTGTGAAACACATTTTGCTTTTGTTGGCGCTCGCAGCGACCGTTGTGGGCGGGATCGCAACCGACGGAGTCGCCGAAGAGAAAGAGCAGAAGCTGAGATTCTGGGGCGACCTCCGCGGCCGTTTTGAGGCCTTCCGCTATAGCGAGGACGAAACGGGCAACGACAAGGAAGACCGTCGCCGGATCCGTTACCGCCTTCGTCTGAACGCCACGGCCATTCTCAACGCGCACGCGACGGCCGAGATTCAGGTCGGCACGGGCGACACCGATAACCGGAGCGGTAACCAGACGCTCGGTTCACCGGTGGACTTCGGGCCGAACGAGTTCGATATCAGGCGCGCCTACTTGATCATGTATCCCTATTCAAGAGGCAAGCTCCCCGGTGACCGGGGCAAGTGGGCGTTTCAGTTCGGCCGGGTGCCGATGCCCTTTGTCTGGAAGAACACCAAAGACATCATGCTCTGGGATAACGACCTCAACCCTCCCGGGGCGAGCACCACGTTCAAGATCAATGCCGGCAAGAACGCCTCCGTGTTTGCCAATGCGGGATACTTCGTTATCGCGGAGAAGAAAGCGGCCAAGGACCCTTACCTGGCCGGATTCCAGACGGGCATCGAAGGGGGTAACGAGGATCGCGTCATTGCCTCTATTCGGGGCAGCTTCTACCACTATGACAATCTTGATTCGCTGTTCGTCCAGCGTGGTGTTGATGGGAGCGGCGGAGTCACAAGCAGCGGCGGCAATATCCAGGATGGGCTCACCGGCAGCAACCAGGGGGGCAGCATGGACATCGTCGCCACTACCGTGTACGTCAAGACGAAGAAGTGGAAGATGATCGTGTGGGGCGGTTACTCGGATAACCTCAGTGCCGCGCCGTCCGATTTGTTTCCCGGTGTGGGCAAGGAGAGCGTGGGCTGGAACGCAGGGATCCAGGGTGGCGACAAGAAAAAGACCGTCAAGGTGGGCGCCGGTTATTTCTATATCGAGGCGAATGCCAACGCGTCACAGTTTATCGATAGCGATTTGCTGGACGGACGCACGAACCGCAAGGGCGTTCTCATCTACCTGTCACGTGCGCTTTTCAAGGGCGTGGATTTCAACTTCTCGGGGTTTGCGTCGGATGCCATCAAGACGGATCCCGAATTTTCCACATCGGTCAAGGGGTCGGAGCGATCGAGGCTGATGTTCGACCTCGTTTATAAGTTCTAGGATCTCATCGATTTGTTACATGGTCCTAATAAATTCCTAACAGTATTTCGTTAGGTTGCATGAGCGGAGGATTCAAACAGAACAGGAGGGCTATCATGAAACGACTTACGACCTTGGTACTTGGCCTCGCCGCGACTGCCGTGCTGGGCGGCAGTGCGATGGCGGACACAAAGATCGCGGGAGCGGGTGCTACGTTCCCGTACCCCGTTTACTCGCAGTGGGCCTACCGGTACAAGAATCTGACCGGTGTCGAGATCAGTTACCAGTCCATTGGCTCGGGCGGCGGTATCGCCCAGATCAAGGCGAAGACCGTTGACTTTGGCGCCACGGATGCCCCGATGAAGTCGGCGGAGCTCGATGAGCACGGCTTGATCCAGTTTCCGATGGTGGTCGGTGGCGTGGTCCCGGTCGTCAATATCAAGGGGTTGAAACCCGGAGAGCTCAAGCTCACCAAGCAGCTTCTGGCCGACATTTTTCTGGGCAACATCACGAAGTGGAATGACCAGAAGATCAGCAAGGTCAACCCGGGTGTCAAACTGCCCGACAAGGCGATCACGGTTGTTCATCGGGCCGACGGCTCGGGGACGACGTGGATCTTTACGAACTATCTGATGAAGATTTCCCCGGCGTGGAAGGAAAAGGTTGGGTTTGGCAAGGCAGTCGATTGGCCGACCGGAATCGGCGGCAAGGGCAACGAGGGTGTTGCCGCGTACGTCGAGCGCGTCGATGGATCGATTGGCTATGTCGAGTTCGCTTATGCACTGCAAAACGAGATGAGCTACGCGCTTCTCGAAAACCAGTTCGGCAAGTTCACCGCGCCGACGATCGAGTCTTTTCAGGCGGCCGCGGCAAATGCCGACTGGGAACATGCCAAGGGTTACTACCTGGTGCTAACCGACCAGCCGGGAGACGAAAGCTGGCCGATAACGGGTGCCACCTTTATCCTCCTTTACAAAGAGCAGAAGAACGCGGATCTGGCCAGGGCGATGCTCGAGTACTTCGACTGGTGTTATCAGCACGGCGGTGATCTTGCCAAGAAGCTCCACTACGTCCCGATGCCCGAGAACGTTGTGAACATGGTTGAGACGACCTGGCAGGACAACGTCAAGGCGGGAGGCACACAGCTCTGGTCGGTCACGGCAAAGAAGTAGACTTTATGAACGTTCTGTCTAGGAGAACGATGCGAGGAAATCCATCATGAAGACCTCGCTGACAGCCGTCGGGACCCCGGGCAAATTGGGGTCCCGTTCTGGCTTCTCAGACATCGTGTTCAAGGCGATCACTCGGGCGTGTGCGGTCGTCGTGATCCTCGTTGTCCTGGGGATCTTTATCGAACTCGTTCGTAGTTCAGGTCTATCGATGAAGAAGTTCGGGCTGGGGTTTCTCGTATCCCAGGCGTGGAACCCTGTAACGGGAGAGTTTGGGGCGCTGAGCAGCATCTTTGGCACCCTCGTATCGACAACAATCGCGATGCTGCTCGCCGTCCCGTTGAGCCTGATGCTCGCCCTCTTTCTTGTCGAGGTCAGCCATCCGGTGGTCAGCCGTGTCGTCGGTGGTGCAATCGAGCTCTTCGCCGCGATTCCGAGCATCATTTATGGAATGTGGGGGCTCTTTGTGTTCGCCCCCTTTATGGCTGATCACATCCAGCCGGCGATCCAGGGTGTTGCCGGGGGGCTCCCGTTGTTCGAGGGGCCTCCGATGGGTATCGGCATGCTGTCCGCGGGGATCATCCTGGCGTTGATGGTTCTGCCATTTATCTCGGCCGTCATGCGTGATGTGTTTCAGATGGTACCGGCTGTTGTGAAAGAGTCCGCGTACGGGGTGGGGGCGACGACACTCGAGGTAACCAACAAGGTGACGATCCGCTACGGTCTCAAAGGACTGGTCGGCGCTTGTTTTCTGGGGTTGGGTCGTGCCATCGGAGAGACGATGGCCGTAACGTTTGTCATCGGCAACAAGCACAAGATCTCGGCGTCGGTTTTCGATGTTGGCAACAGTATCGCTTCGACACTGGCCAACGAGTTCGCCGAGGCTTCCGAGCCGATTTATCTCAGCGCGCTCATGGAGTTGGGCCTGGTCCTGTTTGTCGTGACGTTTGTCGTTCAGATTATCGCCCAGATATGGCTCAGGCGGATGGGCGAACAGTCGGGGAGGGAGGAATGACACCCAAATCGCGAAATCAGCGCAGATGGGTGAACCGGATCGTAATTGGGCTATCCGGGCTGTCGGCCGTTCTTGGTCTGTTTTTTCTCGCGTGGATCCTTATTGTCATTCTCAAACGGGGCATGGGCGCGATGAACCTGGCCTTCTTTGTCGAGTTGCCCACGCCACCGGGGATGGAGGGTGGGGGTGTGGGTAACGCGATCGTTGGTACGTTGCTGATGACGGGGCTCGCGACACTTGTCGGTGTTCCCATCGGGGCGCTTGGAGGGATATTTCTGGCGGAGTTCGGCAAGCGGTCAAGGCTGGCCGACATCGTCCGGTTCATGGCCAACGTGCTCATGGGCACACCGTCGATCATCATTGGGATGTTTGTATATACCGTTATAGTCGTAAAGACAGGTCATTTCTCCGGATACGCGGGAGCTGTTTCATTGGCTATTATCATGTTGCCTATCGTGGCGCGAACGACGGAAGACATGCTCCAAATGGTTGACAATACACTGAGAGAGTCGGCACTGGCCCTGGGGGCCACGTACTGGAGGACGACATTTCAGGTCGTGTTCCGGGCGGCCAAGGCGGGGCTGCTCACAGGGGTTCTGCTGGCCGTCGCGCGTGTCAGCGGGGAAACGGCGCCGCTTCTCTTTACGGCGCTCAACAGCCCCAACTGGAACGATTCTCTGAATGAACCGACCGCGAATCTCACGGTAACGATTTTCAACTTTGCCATGTCACCGTATGATGATTGGCAACAGATGGCCTGGGGGGCGTCGCTGCTGATAACCGTTGGTGTCCTGGTGTTGACCGTTGCGTCCAGAGCCGCACTATCCCGGAAGGGTGGGGTGCAGAAATGAAGACGGATTCACCGGGTGCTTTCCAGTTCGGACCCGAATACTCGCTAGAGGAAAAGGCGGAATCGGCTTCCGCGAGCCCGCCGAAGATCTCGACGCGCAACCTGAATTTCTCCTACGGGACGAACCAGGTGCTCTTCGACAACAACCTCGACGTTGCGGTCAATCGAGTGACGGCCATTATCGGCCCGTCCGGATGCGGCAAGTCGACACATATGAGAACCTACAACCGAATATTCGAGCTGTATCGCAATCAGAAGGCGACCGGAGAGGTGCTCATCGACGGGCGTAACATACTCAGTCCCGATGTAGACCTTCTGGAGCTGCGTAAGAATGTCGGGATGATCTTTCAGAAGCCCAGCCCGTTTCCCATGAGCATCTTTGACAACGTCGCGTACGGGCTCCGGCTTCATTATCGGATGTCAAAGAGCGAGCTCAACGATCGTGTGAGAAGCGCTCTGGAACGCGCGGCGATTTGGGACGAAGTGAAGGACAAACTCAAGAGCCCGGGCACGGCGCTCTCCGGCGGCCAACAGCAGCGGCTGTGCATCGCACGGGCGATCGCCATCGAGCCGGAGATACTGTTGATGGACGAGCCTTGTTCCGCGATTGATCCCGTCGCCACGGCGAGGATCGAAGAACTCATTGATACGCTCAAGAAGCGGCTTACCATTGTGCTGGTGACTCACAACATGCAGCAGGCGGCGAGAGTGTCCGACTTCACGGCGTTCTTTTATCAGGGGTACGTGGTAGAGTTTGGCGTTACCAAACAGATCTTCACGAACCCCGCCGAGAAACGAACAGAAGACTATATCACGGGCCGGTTTGGTTAGAACCTGGTCTCCAGGGAGCTGATGACATGCGATTGACGACAGAAGTGGACCGTCTGAGAAAGAGACTCCTCGAGCTCAGTGCGATGGTGGAAGACAGCGTGCGCCGCGCCCTCGTATCGGTGGAGAGCCGTGACGAGGCCCTCGCCAACGAGGTTATCGAGGGCGATGGACGCGTGGACGAGGCCGAGGTCGAGCTGGAGGAGGAATGTCTCAAGGTACTGGCGCTTCATCAGCCGGTTGCGATCGATCTCAGATACATCATTGCCGTCCTGAAGATCAACAACGACATCGAGCGTATTGGCGATCTTGCGGCGAATATTGCCAAACGGTCGCTGGATTTGCGCGAGGCGGCGGAGGTGCCCGCCCTTCTACCCGAGATGGCGGATAAGGCCAGAGCCATGCTCAGGACGAGTCTAGACGCCCTGGTCAACTCCGATGGCGAGCAGGCCCGCCAGGTACTGGCCATGGATGACGAAGTCGATCGGATGCACAGGGCAATGTTCGACAGACTCGATCGTATCGTCACCGATGAGCCAGCGAAGTCGCACGATTTCCTCCCCTTCCTGTCGGTCTCGCGCAGTCTCGAACGGATCGCCGATCTGGCAACCAACATTGCGGAGGACGTCATCTATCTGGTCGATGGTGACATCGTGCGCCACCGGCATGTGGAATAGTTACACGGTGCCGGGTCCGGTCAAAAATCGCCCGCAATCCTCACCGAATCCTCCTGGTTTCGACACCGGTCTGTTATAATACCCCCCGTCTACGGCAGCCCCGTAGCGGGGAGATCCGCGTAGACTCATTACCCACGTGTAGAAGTCCCCGATCATGGAGTGAGGCAATATGAAGACGATTATCGAGCCGTTTCGAATCAAGGTCGTTGAACCGCTGCGCATGACCACGCGGGAGGAGCGTGAACGGGTTCTTCGCGACGCGCACTACAACGTGTTCGCGATAAAGGCGCGGGATGTGTTGATCGATCTCCTGACGGATAGCGGTACGGGCGCGATGAGCAGCCTTCAGTGGGCGGCGATGATGCGTGGCGATGAGTCCTACGCCGGCGCCGAGAGCTTTTTTCGCTTCGAAGAGCGGATGAAACAGTTGGCGGGCTTCCCCTATATTCTGCCGGTTCATCAGGGGAGGGCGGCCGAGCGAATCCTCTTCGAGCTCGTGGGAGGCAAGGGTAAGGTCATCCCGAACAACAACCACTTCGACACGACCCGGGCGAATATCGAGCACTCCGGGGCCAGCGCCGTGGATCTGGTGATCGATGAGGGGACGGTGCCGTCGACCCGCCATCCGTTCAAGGGCAATATGGATATTGGCAAGCTCGAGAGCCTCATCGCGGAAGTGGGCGTCGAGAACATCCCGCTGTGCATGGTGACGGTGACGGACAACTCGAACGGCGGGCAGCCGGTTAGCCTCGAGAACATCCGGGCCGTCAGGGCAGTCTGCGATCGGCACGGAATTCCATTCTTTCTCGACGCATGCCGGTTTGCCGAAAACGCCTATTTCATAAAGATACGCGAGTCCGGGCAGGCGGACCGGTCGGTCGCCGATATCGCACGGGATATGTTCGATCTTGCCGATGGGGCGACAATAAGTGCCAAGAAAGATGGTCTGGTCAACATCGGCGGGGTTCTGCTCCTAAAGGATGGTGCGCTCGCCGAGCGCGCCAATGCCCTCCTGATTCTTACCGAGGGGTTTGTAACCTACGGTGGCCTCGCCGGCCGCGATCTGGAGGCGATGGCGCAGGGGTTTGATGAGGTGCTCCAAGAGGACTACCTGGCGTACCGGGTACGCTCTGTCGAATACCTGGGCGAGAGACTCCTGAAAATCGGCTACCAGATCGTCGAGCCACCTGGCGGCCACGCCATCTATATCGACGCCGGGCAGCTTTGTCCCGATATTCCACCCGAGCAGTTTCCAGGGCAGGCGCTGGTGTGTGCGTTATATAGACACGCGGGGGTCCGCTCGGTGGAGATCGGAAGCGTGATGTTTGGCAGTGGGGGGGATACGCCGCACCTCGAACTCGTCCGGCTCGCGATGCCACGCCGCGTCTACACACAGAGCCACATCGACTACGTTGTCGAGGCGTGTGCGGAGCTTTACGAACAGCGCAAGGACTTCGTCGGGTTTCGTATAACGAACACCCCTCCAGCGCTGAGGCACTTTACGGCCCGCTTCGAGGAACTCCGCTAAAATTGCCGTGTGAGGGTTAGTCGAATCGAAAAACGCGCGTGCCGACGGCGATCAGAATGATGCTCCCCAGCAGCATTCCCACAACATGCGGGATCACACTGGTCGGACCGGCGCCAAAACTGACGAGTTTGTGGAGGGCGTCCATCGCCCAGCCCGTCGGCAGAAAAAGCTGAAGTTTCTGCATCCAGGCCGGTGTGATCTCGATCGGCCACCAGCAACCGCCCAGAGCGGCGAGAACATTCGCCGCGATGACCCCGATCCCGATCGCCTGTCCCTCGCTGCGAGAGACGCTTCCCAGAATAATCCCAAGTGCGGCCATGAACGCGCCGTAGACGAGCATGACGGCGATCACCGCGGCCAGATCGGGCCCCCAGTTCATTTTGAACAACAGTGTTCCGGCGACCATTCCGAATGCGATCTGGATGAGGCCGAGAAGCCATTTGCCCCCCCATTTGCCCAGAACGATCGCAAGCCGGCTGATCGGCGTATAGGCGAGTCGCCGCAGCAAGCCCTGCCGTCGCTCGATGACGAGAAATACCGCGCCGCTCGTCGCCATAACCATCAGTGTGAACATGACCAATATGCCGGGTATGGACTGTTCAAAACCTCCTGGGATGCGTTTGCGCTCACCGGCCGGTTTTACCTCGAGCGTCAGCGCGCGCGGCATCGCGTTGAGCCGTTCAAATGCCTCGGGTGTGGGATCTCCCTCATTCGCTCCGACCACGGCCAGATCGGCAAGCACCGTGTAGATCGCACGCTGCATGCGGATTGCGTGATAACTCTCCACCAGACCGCTCGACTCGTTGGCAAACTCCAGGTTCGTCTGGACACCGGCGACCACGGAGTCTGTGAATGCCGGAGGTACGGTCAGTCGTCTCGAATACAGGGCGAAATGGTGTGCGCTGTCCGGTCTGACAACCTGGTAATCGCGGTCCTCCAGGCGATGGATCAGTTGATCGACCAGAAACCCAGTCGATTCATCCGCCTGGATTGCGATGCGGTCTTTTCCCGTCACACTAGATTGAAAACCACCGGTTATCGTGCCGATGAAGTAGAAGAACACGATGGGCATGATAAAGACCCAGACGAGTGTTTCCCGTGCGCGAAGCAGGTACTTCAGGTCTTTGACTGCGACAAAAAGAGCGTCTCTGATCATGACTCAATCCTGAACGAATGCGTTCCGAAGACGACGTGCAATCAGCAGAAACAACAACAATCCAATAACGAGCAGACCGACAAACGACAGCGCGATGGACTGGACATCCACCGTGTCGAGAAGGATTCGTTTGAGCTGCTCGAGCGCCCACCCGTTCGGCGTCAGGCGGCCGATGAACGCCATTCCCGATGGCATCGCTTCGAACGGAAAAAAACTCCCCCCGACCATCATCAGGGGCAGGGTGATCGCCATGGATAGCACGCCGCCGGCGCGTTGACTCGGTGTAATCACCTGAAGCGAGGTCATCAGAAGGATGAGGAAGGCGCCGGACAGGATGGTCCACACCAGGGCGAGGGGAAGCGTCGCCAACCGCAGGTCGAAGTACGCGTAGCCGACCGAGATGGCTATCAACGATACACCGGTCACGATGCCGATACCGGCCAGGAGTTTTCCTGTCAGAAACGCGAAAACGTTTTGCGGCGAGCAGACGATGCGCCTCAGTGTTTTCTGGTCGCGCTCGTGCCAGAAATCCATACTGAGGCCCTGCGCCATAAACAACAGTGACATAAAGAGAATGCTCGGCAAAAAGAGCAGCGCGACGTTGAGACCGCCGCCGGATTCGTCGCCGTCATCCTCGACAACGGCCTCCAGTTGGATCACCGGAGGGAAGACGTATCCGCTTAGCCGATCCATGATCTGGTTGATCTTGACGCTCAGTGCCGCCACGCGTGAATCGGGGAAAACGTTCTGGCCATCCGGAGGCCCCGCCGCGAGCTCGCGCAGGTCCTCTCCGATCATGCGATGGATATAGAATGTGGCATCGACGAGAACGCTCAGCACCTCCTCGACGATTCCCGGCAGGATTATCTGCGCGGGGTTCGTGATGAGCTGGAGACTCGACGGCTTTTCTTCGAGTACAGCCTCGCCAAACCCTTCCGGGATGATGAGGAGCGCCGAGGCGTCTCCCCTGTCTATCCGCGCCCTGCCGCTCTCGCGATCGACTTCCTCCGCCTGAATGAGTCCACCCATCGCATCCTGGCTCATCGCGCCGACAAGGAAACTGCTTACAAAGCTGTCATCCTCGTCGACGACGAGCACGTGGGCCCGAGGCTGAGGTCCGTCTTTGCCCCCGGCGACCATGGTGAGGAGGGCGCCGACGATGAGGGGGAGACCGATCCACAGGATCAGTCCCAACGGGTCATGCCTGTGGCGACGCCAATCCTTGATCGCCGTGCTCCACGCAAAACGCATCTATTCCCTCAACTCTTTTCCGGTGAGTTTGATAAAGAGGCTTTCGAGACTCGGTTGAGTGAGTGTCGTCTCGTGAACCTCGGCGCCGGCATCGGACAGTGCCCGGAAGATATCCGACAGCTGCGATGAGGCGTCCCGGGCGGCGAGTGTGAGTGCATCCGGCTCGACCTGGACCAGCTCGAGCCCTTCGAGCTCGGACAACGGTTTGGCGACTCTCTGTATGTCGAAGCTCCCGCTCAGGCGCAACACGTCGCGCTCGCCGAGGAGCGAGCGGAGCTCAGACAGCGTGCCGGCGGCGATGATCTTGCCGTGGTCGATGATGGCGAAATAGTCACAGAGCTTCTCTGCCTCTTCCATGTAGTGCGCGGTGTAGAGAACGCACGCCCCTTTCTCCGTTTCGCTTCGCACGAGGTCGAGCAGTTTTACACGGCTCTGAGGATCGACCCCCACCGTTGGTTCATCGAGGAGAATCGTTTTGGGTTCGTGGACGATGCCGCACGCAAAATTGAGCCGTCGCTTCATGCCGCCGCTGAATCGTTTGACGGGTTCCTTTGCCCGGTCGAGCAGACCGGTGAGTTCGAGCACCTGATCCACCCGTACCTTCGCCCGCTCACCGCGCACCCCGTAGGCCGCCGCCCAGTAGGAGAGGTTCTCGCGCGCCGAAAGGTCTTCGTACAGGGCAATCTCCTGCGGTACGACACCGAGCTCCCTGCGCGATGCGGGCCCGTCGCTCACAACGTCGTGGCCGAGCACGCGAACGTGCCCCGACGTCGGCTTGAGAAGACCCGATATGCAAGCGATCGTGGTCGTCTTGCCGGCGCCGTTGGGACCGAGCAGCCCAAAGATCTTGCCCGGCTCCGCGACAAAACTCACGTCGTCGACCGCAACGAGATCACCGTACTGTTTGCGTAGTCCTTCGACCTCTATCAAGAAAACCCTCCTTCGTGGTGCGATCCAGGAAGCATACGTCAGGGCGCTCGTCGTTTCAAGTGCAGTGTTCGTGAGCGGTTTCCAGAACTCACTCTTTTGCGCAAGCGGATGTAGACACAGCGATGTGCGCACCCGCAGCGAGGCCGAGCAACGGGACCCAGGGTGTGAAGTGCGGTAGCGCGTCCGTCGCGCCGACCGCGATGAGAAGGGTTGCACCGACGACTCCGCCGAGGGGGGCGGCCAGCCACTTGTGCCTGCGAACGGTGCTCCCTCCCAGAGACAACAATCCCGTCGCCAGCAGCATACCAGTCAACGTGGCGGCAGCGGGCAGACCGGAGTCTGCGAGAAAGGGAATTGTCCACACGCGCGCCGCCAGGTTGATCCGAGCAACGAGCCGCCCGTCGAGATACACCCGCGAGACGCGGCTATCGTATGTCGCCGCCACGAACACGTCTCTGTTGGCCTCCACGAAGGCAGGTGTGAGCACTTCCGGATAGAGACCGTTGCCGAGCGTCATCGGCGTACGGAGTCGGAAGTGAATCCGACGCCGTTCCTGTCCAACTGTGAAGTTGCGGACGTACGTGTCTCTGGAGTATGTGACGATGCGTCCCGGGCCCCTCGGATCGGAATCCGTACCGTGAAACCAAACGAGGGCGCACAGTGTATTGCGTGCGGTGAGCTCGTCGAAAATCTCGCGGGTGCGGTCAACACCAAGAAGCGGTTTCCCCCACAGCGAATCGCGATCACTCAAACCGTATCGCAATACGAACAAGGCGTGCTCCTGGATCGAATCGGTCCGGAGGGATTCCGGGCCTTTGATATGGAGTTCTTTGATCGTCCTGCGATCCAGGACGTCCGCGAGGACGGCCATCCCCATGATCCTGCCGCGCCAGATGCGGTCGCCGCTCAGCTCGTTGCCAACGGCGATTTGAAACGTCGAATCCCAATTGGAGAAACTGGAGAGGTCTAAAAAATCATCCGGACGCCGCTGGACCAGAACGATTGCCCCCAACGCCGCGATCGCCAGGATACCGGTTGTCACTCCCAGCCTGATTGCGGTCAGGTCATATCGCAGGAATCGTCGAACGAGCCGTGCGCCGATGGCACCCACGGCGGCGCCCAGCGTGTTTGTCACGGTGTCGATCAGCGAGGGGAAGCGATCCGGGTAAAACAACTGAATGCACTCGGCGAGGATAGAAACGCCGGCGGCAATTGCCACCACCGAGATCAGTCTCCGACGGCCGAGCGCCACTCCCAGGGGAATGTAGAGCAGAAGGTTGTATATGACATCTGACTGGATGATTTCCCGGGTAACCGCTCTGTTGATAAACGGCGCGGATACCTCGACCGTCACGGCGGTGACGGCGGTGATCGCGGCCAGCGCTGGCCAGATCATATGCAGACACAGGCCTCCGCCGGATCGCCTGCCCGCGGCTCTTTCTTGCGAGCTGTGCGCCAAGTCGCGAGTCACGGTATCAAACCTCGCCCTTGAGATAGCGCTGTCGTTTTGTCTCCGGAAACTTCTCGATCGCATAGCGGAGCATCGTCCGGGGCATCGTTCTGTAGCGCTTTTTGAGAAAGCGTTCCTCGACCCGGATTTCGCGGTTTCCGATCTCCCTCAACATCCAGCCGACCGCCTTGTGGATCAGATCTTCTTCGTCTCCGAGCAATAAGTCCGAGATCTCGAGCGTGTCTTCGAACTCGTTTTGTTTGATATACCGAAACGTCGATAGAATCGCGATGCGTCGCTCCCACAGGCTCTTCGACTTTGCCAGACGATACAGGGGTCTCCTGCTTCTGTTCGTCAGATAGTCGCCGACGATCTGCGGCGCGGTGAGATCGACGAGATCCCAGTTGTTGATGTAACGCGTGCTCTCGAGGTAGAGCTCGTAGATCCGCTTCTTCGTGTCCCCGTCGGCCTTTGTGTACATACGGATGAGCATGAGGAGCGCGAGCAGTCGTTCTTCGTGGATCGGGGATCGCAGCAGTCTGCGGATCCCTGTGATCGAGAGGGCGTGCTTCTTCGACAGGCGTCTCAGCTCGGGCACCTTGACGCCGACAAAGACATCGCCTTCACCGTACTCACCCGGGCCCGTTTTGAAAAAGCCCTGCAGAATCTTCGCCTTCTCTTTGTTGCCGAGTCTGCGAAGCTCTGCTTTGATCGTGTGAATCGGGTCCGCCATGTCGGCCTCCGCCTTTTGTGCCCCCGGTCACGCCGGTGTCGCCGGTCACGCCGGTCACGCCGGTCACGCCGGTGTCGCCGGTGTCGCCGGTGTCGCCGGTGTCGCCGGTGTCGCCGGATCATCCGGGTTTCTAGCCTAGCGGTTGTCCGCCGGGTGGGGAAGCAAAAGCCGCGGCGCGCTCAAACCCATGGAGTGATTCATTTTACCGTGCCGGACTGCGGGATGCGTGTCTTCGTGGCGCCCCGCATCAGAAAGTGTTATAATCTATTACAGTTACCGCCCCCTTGATTAACCGCAATGACGAAAATCACATCGATTATTGGCGTCCTGGGAATGGGCGTCCTGGCCCTTCTCGGCACCTCGAGTCTCTTCGCGGGGACCGGTTACGTCGAGGACTTCCGGTCCTTCCAGTACAGGGACGCGGCGAACACGACCGCCTTTTGGGACACCAACGGCAGGCGGCTTGGGCTCCACCCGTTTGAGCCGTTGCTGGTTGGCGGCAAGGACACACCGGGGTACTCGCGTGACCTGGTCGTCCACGGCGACTACGTCTACCTCGTCGATGGAGAGTACGGTCTGCAGATCTTCGATATCACCGATCCCGCCAACCCCGATAGCATTGCCAACTACAACACATCGGGGTTCTCATCGGATGTGTTTGTGTCCGGCAAACACGCGTTTATCGCGGATGGGTTGTCCGGTCTCCAGGTGATCGATATTTCGGACCCCTCACAACCGGTGCGTATCGGTGGGTATGATACCCCGGGATACGCAAGGGGTGTCAGCGTGGAAGGCGACTATGCCTATGTCGCTGAGGGTGACCCGCTTGGCCAGGCAAACCTTCGTGTGTTTGATATCAGCGATCCTACGAGTCCCCGCCTCACCGCCACACTGCCCGTCGCGGGACTTGCGATCGGTACATTCGTCCACGGCGACTATCTGTATCTCGCCGGTGGTCCTGGTGGAATGCATATCATCAGCATCAGTAATCCAAGAACGCCATCGCTTGTGGCTACCTTCCCCACACCGACGTATACGAGAAACGTTGTGGTTGCCTCGGGGCGTGCCTATCTCGCCACGGCGGAGAGTGGTCTGATGATCATCGATGTCAACGACCCCGCCAATCCATTCCGTATCTCAACCTACAACACCCCCGACTATGCATTTGGAGTCGCCGTGGTGGGAAACCGGGTCTATGTCGCTGATGACGAGACCGGTCTGATCCAGTTCGAAGTTTTCGCGTCCGGGACTCCCATCTTGAAATCCACGGTGGATACACCGGGCAAGGCGATCAGTGTCGCGGTGAGCGGGTGCTATGCGTATGTCGCCGATGGCCCATCGAGCCTCCGCGTCATTCGAGTCAGTGAGCCCTTTGGTCCGCTGCCGCTGGCGACCAATCATGATGTGAGTTATGTGCTCAAGGCGGCCAATGAGGGACACCATACCTATGTGCTATCGCGGGTTGCGTTCACCGCGTTTGATATGTCGATGCCCGAGGCGCCGTTGCCTTTGAGCGGGCGGGCACTAACGGTATCGGGGCCTGGTGACATCGCCATTGCCGGGCATCACGCGTTTGTTGCCGCGGGCACGCAGACGGGACTCGCCGTTTTCGATATCACCGAGGGCAACCCATCGGTCCCCGCGATCTTCCCCACCGGTTCAGGCGCGGACGGCGTGGCCATTTCCGGCGATTACGCCTTTGTGTTGGGTGGGTATTCCATCATCGTGGTGCGTATCGAGGATCCAATGGCCCCCACGCTGGTGACTCGTCTCACTCTGTCCGAGCCCTCGGGCGACATCGCCCTCGTGGGTGACTATCTGCTACTTCCCACCTCCCGAGGAGTCATTGTTGTCGATATCACGACGCCGTCGGCACCGGTCGAGTTGGGTCGTACCGGCCCGTCGGGCTATAGGATCGCGGTCCAGGGAAGCCACGCCTTTGTGCTGGATTACGACGGTCTCAACGTGCTCGATATCAGCAATCCCGCCAGTCCGGCGTTCGTCGGTAGCGTGGATACACCCGGTGACGGCTTGTCTGTGGCAGTGGATGGTAACCTTGCCCTGGTGGGATATATAGTGCCCCCTTCTGACAGGGCCACTGCCGTGATCGATATCACCGACCCGACGAATCCGACGATCGTGACCCACTACACAGCGGATGATCCGTTGGGACTCTGTATCACCGGCGACTATGCATGTGCGGTCGGGGCTAGGGGAGGGCTCACTACCATCGAAATCCGGCAACGGCTGTTCGATCTGACCCGCAACGTGGCGCAGTCGACTGATCTGTACGATGGCGTCGATGACATCGTTCGAGTCAAGCTGACGACCGTCCAGAACGATACCGTGGGTTGGGAGTTGACCGCAGATGGAGCGACATGGATGGATATCGAGCCATCGGTATCGTGGGTCGTGGTGAGCGCACCGGGTAATGATCTCCGGTGGCGCTCAACACACAAGTACACAGGCGGGCTGGAGGCGTTTGGCCCCTTCTGTGAGCGGCTCGAGCTCGAGTGGCGCTACCACCACCCGATGATCGACTCGATCGTGGATGTTCCCGACGATGACGGGGGGTGGGTGGACCTGCATTTCACGGCCTCGGGGCACGACTTCTTTGGTGATGCGACGGCCATCACACAGTACATCCTCTACAGGCGCTCAGACGCCGCGCTGACGACGCGTGAATTTGGCGCCGCGTTGGACTCCCTGCCGCCGGGCAACTGGGAGCCCGTCGGCCTGCTACCCGCGTCGGGGGCCGACCGCTATACGGCGACCATTCCGACACACACTGATTCTGCAGCAGCGTTTGACTACTCCGCGTACGTCGTTGCCGCCAGCTCACTGCCCATGGCTGTCTATTACAGTCCGCCGGACAGCGGGTACTCGGTAAACAACGGCGTTGCGATTGTGTCGTTCAATGCTCAACCAGACATTGATTCCGTCATGCTACATTGGGACGTGGGTGGTGATGTGAGTGGATTCAATATCTACCGGTCGACCAAGCGTGCGGGACTTATCCAGATCAACACGCAATTGCTACCCGCCGCTCAGCGCGAGTATGCGGATGACACGATCGTTTCGGGGGCCGCCTACTGGTATCAGCTCGGTGTCGTCGACCATCACGGCAGCGAAACCCTCTCCGGGTTGCTGTCGGTGAACGTTCCACGCCACACGTTTGTCCTTTTGCAGAACCGCCCAAACCCGTTCAGGCCCTACACAACGCCCTTCACAACGATCGACTACGAGACACCCGCCGACGGCCATGTGTTGTTGCAGATCTTTGATGTGGCTGGCCGGCTGGTTCGCACCCTGGTGGATAAGCCTCAAATCGCCGGTCCGTGGCGCGTGTCGTGGAATGGAACGAATGACCGCGAGCAGCCGGTGGCGTCAGGAGTCTATTTCTACAGACTCCAGTCCGCCGGGCTCGAACAAACTCACAGGATGACTCTTCTGAAGTAGCGCGAGGGTTCACGCTCGTAAGCATTTGTAAGTAATCTGGTTACAGGCGTGCTCCGCTTGACACGGCGTCCCTGCGCGTGCTAACATGCCGTGAACAACGACCCGTTCTCGCCGCGTCACCCATCAACACAGGCCCTGGAGTCCCATGATCGATCTTCTCAAAAAGTACTTTGGCTCGGATTCCGATGGAGCCTCGCAGGAAGACCCAGCCGAACACGACATCCGGGTGGCGACGTGTGCGCTCTTTGTGGAGATGGCGAACATCGATGGCGAGTTCGCCGAGGCTGAGCGCGACAGTATAGTAAAGATGCTAACCGCGGAGTACGGGCTATCGGACGAGTATGTGGAGGAAATAATACATCTCGCGCATAAGGAGCTGGAGGGCAGCGTTGATCTGTGGCGTTTTACCAATCGCGTCAATCAGAACTATTCCAAAGCAGAAAAGATTCAAATCGTCGAGCTGATCTGGCGTCTCGTCTATGCGGATGGACGCTTAAGTGAACACGAAAACTATCTGATCCACAAGATGGGCAAGATGCTGAGACTCAGCCATCGTGAGTTGATCAACGCCAAACTGACGGTGCTGAACAAAACAGAGTTGGGGAACAACCGATTATCGGGGAGGTAACAATGGTCAAGCTGACGTTTCATGGACACTCGTGTTGGGAGATCACGAGCGACTCGCATCGCGTGCTCATCGATCCGTTTCTGGCGGATAACCCTGCCGCGGATGTCGGGCCCGAGGCGTTCGACAAGCTGGATGGAGTGGTGATCACCCACGGTCACGGCGATCATATTGGCAGCGGGGTGCAGATCGCCAAGAAGTCGGGCGCTCTGGTGGTGTCGAACTTCGAGATCGCAAACTACTTCGAGCAGAAAGGCTGCAAGTCCCATCCTTTGCATATCGGCGGCGGGGCGGACTTCCCGTTTGGTCACGTCAAGCTGACGATTGCGCATCACGGATCCACCGGTCCGGATGGGGAAGCGTTGGGCAGCCCCGCCGGAGTCGTCTTCACCATTGACGGCAAGAAGATCTATCACGCCGGTGACACAGGCCTCTTTCTGGACATGAAGCTGATCGCCGAGATGAACGGACCGTTCGATGCTGCGCTGCTGCCGATCGGCGACAACTTCACAATGGGTATCGACGATGCCGTCAAGGCGGCCGAGTTTATCGGGGCGAAGATGACGATCCCGATGCACTACAACACGTTCCCAGTCATCGAAGTCGATCCGGGTGAGTTTATCAAGAAGGTGAAGGCGATGGGACTGAAGGCCGAGATCGTCGAGCCGGGGGCTAGCTACGCGCTTCCGTAGCGCTGAGGTCCGGCACTGTTGCGAATCCGCTTTTGACGATGACATTCTGATGCGAACGGGTGCCGCGAGTGATGTCGAGTTCAGCGTCCGCTCGATACCGGTTATTCTGGCGGGGCACAGCATCCAACATATCGACGTTATCAACGATCGTTATCTCCTGACCACGGGACCGTCGATGTATACGACGGTATGGATGAGATCGTCCGTGTCAGGTTGACAACGGCGCAGAACGATGGGACCGTTTTGAAGACTTCGCTAAGAGCACTCATGGAACACACCATCGATTACGCCGGTCTGTTTCCTCCCGCCGGGCTCGACATGCGGCAGACGGTTCGCAACTATGCGGCCTACCTCGTGCACCCCTGTTCGTGGGCGTTGTCTCGGCTCGTTGTGCCGGTATCCAGGCTCGTCGAGCTCGACGGAGAGGTGGCGAGCCTGCAAGCGGCCGGTGGCCGTGCACACCGGTGGTTGCTGAGCGTGCTGGTTGGCGAAGACTGGCAAACGGACCTGGGGCGGGTCCTCGCGTTTGGTGATGGCCTGACAGCCAGGGGCGTCTTTATGATTGATGCCCTCGAAATCAAAACACCCCGGGATCTCGATGAGATTGCCCACATCAAAAAGGTGATGCCGAAGGGTGCGACAGCGTTCTTCGAGATACCCATCGACAGTGACCCCAAAGAGCTCGTAGCGGCCCTTGGTGTGGCTCGGGTGTCGGCCAAGGCGAGAACGGGTGGTGTCGAGGAGAGCATGTTTCCCGCAACACACGAGGTCGCGCGGTTCATGGAGTGCTGCCGTCGGAGCCATGTGGCCTTCAAGCTGACGGCCGGGCTTCATCATCCGTTGAGGTCCGAGTACCGACTGACATATGAGCCGGACAGCGCAACCGGCACAATGCACGGATTTCTGAACGTGCTCATCGCAGCGGGTCTCATGTTTGCCGGCTCCGACGAGCAGGACGTCCTTGCCGTTCTGGAGGAGTCATCAGCGGATGCATTTATATTTGGCGATGAGTTTGTCTCGTGGCGTTCGCGACAACTGCGAATGGATCAGATCGAAGCGGCTCGAAAACGATTCGCCATCTCTTTTGGCTCGTGTTCATTCGAGGAGCCGATCGAAGACCTGAAAGGAATCAGACTTCTATGACCGTTCGAACAAACGACACACACGATCCGGGTCTCACGAGTTGGGTGGAGTCCGCCAACGATCCGGGTACCGATTTCCCGATCCAGAATCTCCCGTTTGGCGTCTTCAAGCGCCAGGGGGCGGACGAGGAACCGAGGGTGGGAGTGGCTATTGGTGATCGGATCGTCGACGTCGCGGCATGCCGTGAGCGAAAGTTGTTCAAGGGGGATGCAATCACTGCGGCGTTGTCCTGCGAGGTCGCTTCGCTAAATTCGTTGATGGCGCTGGGACGCGAGTTCTGGGCGCCGCTTCGCGTGCGTTTGAGCGAACTGCTTCGATCCGATGGGCCGGACAGCGACCGTCTTCGCGACCACTCCGACCCATGTCTCACGGCTATGGCGCACTCAGAGCTGCTGATACCCGCACACATCGGCAACTACACGGATTTCTATGCATCCGTGTTTCACGCGACGAATGTCGGGAGCATGTTTCGTCCTGACAACCCGCTTTTGCCCAACTACAAGTACATACCGGTGGCATACCACGGTCGTGCGTCGTCGGTGCAGGTGAGCGACGCGCCGGTTCGGCGGCCGCTCGGGCAGACCAAGAGCGATAATGCACCGGCGCCCGGCTTCGGCCCGTGCAAACTCCTCGACTACGAGATGGAGGTGGGGTTCTTTGTAGGCCCGGGCAACGAGGCCGGAGAGCCGGTCGGCATAGACCACGCCGAGGATCACATCTTCGGGTTGTGTCTCGTGAACGACTGGTCCGCGCGGGACATACAAAAATGGGAGTATCAGCCGCTGGGACCGTTTTTGGGAAAGAGCTTTGCGACGACGATTTCGCCGTGGATCGTTACCGTGGATGCGCTCGCACCTTTTCGCGTTGCCGAGTTCGAGAGGCCGGCGGGCGACCCGCGGCCTCTGGAGCATCTCGATTCGGCCGTCAATCGAGAGGCCGGCGCATTCGATATCACGCTCGATGTGGCGGTGCGGTCGGAGCGAATGAGGGCTGCCGGCGAGCCACCCAAACGAATCAGCCGGGGCAACTTTCGGGATATGTACTGGACGATCGCCCAGATGCTCACCCATCACACCAGCAATGGCTGCAACCTGATCGCCGGTGATCTTCTGGCGAGCGGGACGGTGTCCGGCGACAGTGAGGACTCGCGTGGCTCGCTTCTCGAGCTGACGTGGCGGGGGCAGCACCCGATCGAACTGCCGACGGGCGAGCAACGGCGTTTTTTGGAGGACGGCGACGAAGTCATCATGAGTGGTTTTTGCGAGCGCGAGGGGTTTCGTCGAATCGGATTCGGTGAGTGCCGGGGAATCGTCGCGCCGGCGCAACGTTAAGAAATCTGCAACACGGAGGTTGACCGGATGGCCAGGGCCGTTCTGAATGGAGTTGTGATCGCCGAGAGCGATCAGGTAAAGATCATCGAGGGCAACTGCTACTTTCCACCGGACTCGATCAAGAGGGAGTTCCTCAAACCGAGTGAGACGAGAAGTATTTGTCCGTGGAAGGGTATCGCCAACTACTACGATGTCGAGGTCGAGGGCGAGATCGTCAAGGACGGTGCCTGGTATTACCACGATCCCAAGGAAGCCGCACAGCCTTTTGCCGATTACGTGGCATTCTGGAGGGGTGTTGAGATAGAGGAATAGACCGTCGGAACGAGGGGCGCGGTGAGCGCCCGAACGGACATTACGAGTGAGCGCTCCGCTTGCGCCATCAGCGCGAGCCCTTCCAGGACAGGCGAGTCATGAAGTGAGGGCGTTCGCCGTGCCCCCGCGAGAATCTCGAAGGCGTCGTCCCGGCGCCTCGATCATGCCCCTAGCGTCTTTTGGGCCGGTAGATATCCGTGGCGCGCCCAAAGAAAACCTCGGCGGCGCCCATGATCGTTTCGGAGAGTGTGGGGTGTGGGTGGATGCTCAGTGACAGATCGGACGCCACGGCGGCCATCTCGATGGCAACGACCGCCTCGGCAATCAGCTCACCCGCGCCGGGGCCGACAATACCGACACCGAGAACCGCCTCGGTCTCCGGGTCGATGACGAGCTTGGTCAGGCCATCGCTTCTGCCGAGCGTCCTGGCGCGACCGGAGGCCGCCCACGGGAACTTCGCCACCTCGACCGGTCGACCCTGCTCGCGTGCAGCGGTTTCGGTCAGTCCACACCATGCGATCTCCGGGTCGGTAAAGACAACGGCCGGTATGGCCCTCGGCTCGAAGATCACATCCTTTCCCGCGATCACCTCGGCGGCAACCCGCCCCTCGTGTGTCGCCTTGTGGGCCAGCATCGGTTCTCCCACGACATCACCAATCGCAAAGATCGACGGTTCCCCGGTGCGCCTGGCAGGATCGACCCGAACAAACCCGCGATCGTCCACCTCGACACGGGTGTGCTCGAGACCGAGGTCACCAGAGTTCGGTTTCCGTCCGACAGACACGAGCACCTGGTCGAACACCATCTCTTTCGGTTCTGCGTCTTTGGGCCGAAGGCGCACCTTGAGCCCGGCTTTCTGTTCCCTCATCGTCTCGACCGTCGTGTTGAGCATCACCGATTCGAAGAGCCCGTCGACCCGCCGCTTCAAGACGCCCACCAGATCGTTGTCCGCGCCCGGCAGAAGCGAAGGCATCATCTCGACCACGGTCACACGGCTTCCCATCGTTGCGTAGACCGTTCCCAGTTCGAGTCCGATATACCCGCCACCCACGATGAGAAGTGTTTTGGGGATTTCGTCCAGCGCCAGCGCGCTCGTCGAATCGAGTACACGGGGGGAGTCAATATCCAGGCTGGGAATCACCGAGGGCCGTGATCCGGTGGCGATGATCGCGTGTTCGAAGGACAGCGTGCGCGCGCCGCCGTCCGCAGCGGTGATCTGCACGGTGTTTGCGTCGTTGAACTTCGCCTTTCCCTGAATGTAATCGACTTTTCGCTGTTTGCAGAGCTGTCCAAGGCCACCGGTCAGTGTCTTGATGATATCGTTTTTCCACGTTCGTGTTTTTGATACGTCTATCTTTGGTTCTCCGAAATCCACGCCCCAGTTTCTCGCCTCGCGCGATTCGGTGATGACCCCGGCGAGATGCAGAAGAGCCTTCGACGGGATGCAGCCCCGGTAGAGGCAAACGCCACCGGGGTTGGCCTCGGGGTCGACGAGCGCGACACGTAACCCGAGGTCCGCAGCCAGAAAAGCAGCTGCATAACCCCCTGGCCCTGCGCCAATTACAGCGACCTGTAGTTTGTCATTTTGCGTCATCGCACACTCCGTTGCAATCGATGTGAATCGGGCGCTATCCCTCGAGCGCCATCAGAAGAGGTTCTTCGAGCGCCTGGGCAATCCAGCGAACAAACCGGGCGGCGTCCGCCCCATCGATGATGCGGTGATCGTACGAGACCGAAATCGGTAGCATCAAACGCGGCTCGAACTGATCGTTGCGATACACGGGCTCGATACGTCCACGCGCCACACCGAGTATCGCGACCTGAGGTGGATATATGATCGGAGAGAAATTCGTCCCGCCGATACCGCCGAGGTTCGAGATGGTAAACGTGCCTCCGTCCATTTCATCCGGTGTGATCTTTTTGTTTCTGGCGCGCTCGGCGAGATCGTTCAGCTCGCGCGACAGCTCCTTGATATTCTTGCTGTCGACGGAACGAACGACGGGCACGAGGAGACCCCGGTCGGTATCGACGGCGACGCCAACGTTATAGAAATGCTTGTAGATAATTGTCTGCGTCTCCATATCGATACTGGCGTTGAACTGGGGAAACACCTTGAGCGCAGACGCGACGACCTTTAGCAGGATCGCGGTCACCGTAAGCTTGCCGCCCTCCATCTTCTTGCTGTAGCGCTTACGAATCTCCTCGATCTCCGTGATGTCGGCGGCGTCGTACTGTGTGACATGCGGAATCGTCTGCCACGCCACCGCCATGTTGCGCGCGGTGATCTGTCGCACCTTCGACATCGGTTCGCGAACGACCGGGCCCCATTTGGTGGTGTCCCCGGATACCTGCGCCGGAGCACTCGCGCCGGAGACCACGCTCCGGGCGTAGGTTTTGAGATCATCCTCGAGAATGCGCCCGCCCGGACCCGAACCGTGCACGTTGTGTATGTCGATCCCAAGCTCGCGCGCAAGACGTCGCAGTGAAGGCGATGCGGGTGCCGGTCCGCGGTGTTCCTTCGGTGCGGGTTTCTCATCGGCGGCGGCCGGTTCGGCGATGGCACGGGTGGCCGCAGTTTCGGATACCGGCGGCGCCTCTTCGGGCTCGGCGGCGGCCG
>CBDVBZ010000051.1:0-22847 GCA_965372355.1 uncultured bacterium
GGGCACGGCGGGCGTCCGAACGGACATTACGACCGAGCGCTCCAATTGAGCCATCAGTACGAGGGAGTCATGAAGTGAGGGCGCTCGCCGTGCCCCTCACTGAGCGAAGCGGCGCGAGGACTGTATGAGCAAGCGAATACCCATCGCGTCCTCGCGCCTACGCCTTAACCCCTACTCGTAATACTCGTTGCCCAGGTGCGTGATCAGCTCTTCGCCCATGAAGTGCCTCATGTTGTTCTTGAGCTTCATGAGCTGAATGAAGAGATCGTGCTCGGCATAGAGTTCCGGCGCGTGCATCGGGCTCTTGAAATAGAACGACAGCCACTCCATGATCCCTGACTGCCCCGCGCGTTTCGCGAAATCGAGCAACATCACCAGATCCAGACAAATCGGCGCCGCCAGGATGCTGTCACGGCAGAGAAAGTCGATCTTGATCTGCATCGGATAGCCCAGCCACCCAAAGATATCGATGTTGTCCCAGCCCTCTTTGTTGTCACCGCGAGGCGGATAGTAGTTGATCCGGACCTTGTGGTAGAAGTTGCCGTAGAGCTCCGGATAGAGCTTCGGCTGCAGAACGCTATCGAGAACGGAGAGCTTGCTGACTTCCTTCGTCTTGAATGACTCGGGGTCGTCGAGCACCTCGCCGTCACGGTTGCCGAGAATATTCGTCGAAAACCAACCGTTGAGGCCGAGCAGGCGCGCCTTGAAACCGGGCGCAAGGATGGTTTTCATGAGAGTCTGGCCCGTCTTGAAGTCCTTCCCACAGATCGGCGACCGCATCTCGCGTGCGAGCTCGTTCAATGCCGGGATATCGGCGGACAGGTTGGGCGCACCGTTCGCATACGGAATTCCCATCGAGATCGCCGCGTACGCATAAACCATGCTCGGGGAGATATCGGGGTCGTTGTTCTTCATGCCCTCTTCAAACGCTTTGATCGACTCGTGGACCGGCTTCTGCTCCATATAGATCTCGGTACTTCCGCACCAGACCATGACCATGCGGTCGAGATTCTTCTCTTCCTTGACGCGTTTGATATCCGCTTTGAGCTGCTCGGCCAATTCCCACCAGTTGGCGCCCCGCTTTACATTGTCGCCTTTCAGCTTCTTTACATACTTCTGGTCGAACACCGCGCTCATTGGAGTGATCGACTCGAGGTAGTCCTTCACCTGGTCGAGCAACGTCTTATCGAGAACACCGGCGTTGATCGCCGCTTCGTAGCAGTTGTCGTGATAGATGTCCCAGCCGGCAAACTCGAGCTCATCAAGATTGGCCAGAGGAAGGAAATCCTTGATCATCGGTGACTTGTCATCGGTCCGCTTGCCCAGCCGGATCGTTCCCATCTGAGTCAGCGACCCGATCGGCTTCGCGATGCCGCGGCGGACCGCCTCGACACCGGCGATAAACGTCGTGGCAACGGCCCCCATGCCGGGGAGCAGCACGCCGAGCTTACCGTTAGTTGGTTTAATATCAATGGGTTGTGGCATTTGATATGCTCCTTTTGGAATCCACAAGATCTGTCTAAGAGGGTCTTCACGGCCCTCTCGCGTAAGGTCTCACTTTGACAGAATCTGCACTCAATGGTACGATAAGTAAAATTTATAATAATTATAACTAGTATAAGAGATACTTATGTTACTCCCGCTCTGGGAGTGTACAGGCCTGGTAGTTTCGCGCCGTGCGCAGGTGACCCCAGTCCCGCCCTGAGAGGTCATGGGGGGAGGTGAGAGGCATGGAAATCCGACAGCTCAGATACTTTCTATCAACCATCCGGCAGGGAAGCCTGAGCGCCGCGGCAAAAGAGCATTTTGTCACGCAGCCCGCCGTCAGCGTGCAACTAAAGAAACTGGAGGAGGAGGTTGGAGAGAAGCTGTACTTTCGGGCGGGCAGGCGAATCGTACCCACACAGGCAGGGGATCTTCTCATCCCTCAGATCGAAGACCTGCTCCAAAGGATCGATCTTTTGAAAGAGTCGGTCCAGGGACTCAGGGGGCTCGAGCACGGGCGTCTCAAGCTCGGCAACATCGATGCGGCGAGTATCTATGTATTGCCCGGCGTGTTCCGGGTGTTCCACCGGCGTTACCCGGGCGTGGATATCCACGTCGTCGTTGCAGACTCCGACAGTCTGCTCGATGCGTTGGACGTGGGCGATGTAGAATTGGCGATCATTACATTGCCGCTCGCGCGCGAGAACATCGAGGTTGTGCCGTTCTACGAGGACGTCATGGTGCTTGTCGCCAGCCCCCGGCACGATCTGGTGACAAATCGCAAGCTGCGCCAGAACCCGCTCGAAGCAGTCGCCGAGACGGGGCTGATCAGCTATCCTTCCGCGTCGACTACCCGGCGACTGATCGAGAGTGTGTTCATCGAACACGGTCTCGACTTCCGCGCGGCAATGGAGATGTCGAGCCCCGAGGCCATCAAGCGCCTGACCGAAACGGGCCTCGGCGCAAGTATCCTGCCGCTCAAAATCGTCTCGAGTGAGGTCCGGCGCGGGACACTCAAGGTTATTCCCACGGGTGACGTGAGGTTTCAGCGTATGTTGGGTGTTGTCTACAAGACCAAAGAAAACCTTTCCCAGCCCGCCGAGGTTTTTCTTACAATGTTGCTTGATAAACATTCGAAGTAGCGGGCTTAATACTTGGACGTTGCCCGTTGGCGACTCCGTAGCTGCTCTGACCTTTCTTACTACGGGCGGGGACCCGGCGAGAAGGGGACAATGCCCACCTACAAACTAGAAGGCAAATCATGAAACGTTATCAAAAAGAAATCGACATCGCTCAGAAAGCTGCGCGCGAGGCGGGCAAGATCGTGCGTGACTCGTACGCCGCTCTAAAGAGCGCCGATATCACCGAGAAACGAACCAACGATATGGTCACCGTTGTCGATATACAATCGCAGGAGTGTATCGTGTCGGCGCTCCGCGCCGCATTCGCTCACGACTTCATCGTCGGTGAGGAGAACCTGGATCCGGAAGTCAACAAAGGTATCGCCGAGGATTCGTCGAGGCGCTGGTATGTCGATCCTCTGGACGGAACGACCAACTACATTCACGCCTATCCGATGTTTGCGGTGAGCATGGCCCTCGAGGTCGACGGGAGGATCGACGTCGGTGTGACGTTCGACCCGATGCGGGATGAGATGTTCTGTGCGGCCAGAGGCGAGGGCGCCTTTCTGAACGATCAGGCCATTCATGTGAGCAAGGTAACGGACAAATCCAGGACGCTCCTCGCAACGGGATTTCCATTTCGAGCGCGGGGCTATCTCGACGACTATCTCAAGACCTTTCGGTTTTTCTTCAACAACTCGCGGGGCATTCGCCGCGCGGGATCGGCGACACTCGATCTCGCTTACGTCGCCGCCGGGCGGGTCGATGCCTTCTGGGAGACCACGCTCAGTCCGTGGGATATGGCGGCGGGTATTGTGCTTGTCGAGGAGGCGGGTGGACGGGTGACCGACTTCTTTCAGGGCCACGATTCATTGAGCAACACGCACATCGTCGCGACCAACGGGGCATTTCACGATTGGATGTGCGAAGCGATTCAGGAAGCGTTCCCGAAGGGTACGGTCTTCGATTTATCCGAGTAGCCGGATCGCGCGCCACAAAATGAACGAACAGCAAAATCCCCCGCAAGCCGAAGCCTGCGGGGGGTTCTGTGTGGTGTGCCCGTCGAGCGTGCTAGTTGCACTTCTTGGCCCACGCACCGCGGAAGAAACCGCCGTTGCAGTGAGCGCTCTGTTCCCAATGACCTTTCAACTTACCCTTGATACCAAGATTGCGATCGATCCATCGTCCGTTGTACCAGCCGGCCTGTCCGGCACTGACGACATCAACCGAAGGACGGTGTCCCCACTCACCCTTGACCAGACCTTCGAAGCGGCCGTTCAAGTCGATCATCTTGCCAAAGAACACCTTCTTGCCCTCGTCGTTCATCCCGTAGATGCCCTTTATAAAGCCGATCATACGGCCGTCGGGTGTGCCCCACTTGCCGATAAAAAAGCCGCCGGGTCGTTCCGGATGGTTTGCCCAGATGCCGCGCATGGGTCCGTGCGGGCATTCCGCCGGCTGGAGGGTGATCGTCTGGAAGGCGACCGCGTTGCCGTCATCGAGCGTGACGACTCTGCGGAGACCGGGCAGTTGGCTCGCCTTGAATCGGACCTCAAAGGGCTCGGTGTCGAACGTGATGACAACATCGTCCGTATTGGCCTCGCTATCGATCGAATTCTCCGGCGGACTCGGAACCATTCGGACGAGCACACCGTCGAGCCCACGACCGGTCATGGATTGCCACTCGAGTAGATTGCGTTGCGTCCTCTCGAGAATCTTGTCGTTGTTCTCGAAACGGATGACACGTTTCAGAACGATGGCGCCCGAAGAGATGCTCAACGACCCCGTCCAATCGGTCCGGTGCGTGATCGTCGGGTCGCGGTGCAGGTTTCCCCACGTAATCATCAGAAAGTGACGCGGACGATTCAACCGCTCCTCGTCGACGACGTCCCGGTCGCCCGCAAAGCGGTCGAAGACCGCCTCGTCTTCAACAAACTCACTGGCCATGTTCGGATCTCCGAACGCGGGCTGATCGTCCTGCAAGTTGAAGCCGCCGTACTCATCGTTGAGATCCAGGACCTCCTCGCGATCCGCCAGATCGCCCACATCCGTTCCAGGTGCCGGCGACTCCGGCGACCGGCAACCGGCTACCCAGGTCATCGATGCAATCACCAGAAGCGCCAACAAGAACACAGGTAGTCTCTTCATCGTGGCTCCTTTCAAGCCTCCTTCAAAATCCGTTTACTTACGCCGCACGTTCCTTTGGTCATTTCCTATTGCAACCCCGATGCCTTTTACTTTTCAATCGAGCGCAATTGTTGTAATCTCATAAGCTATAATTAATTACGTTTGATGGATCACCAACCGGGGGGCGCTCGGCGCCGTCTCGGGTGTCCCTGAGCGTACACTTCGAGGGGTTTCGTGACCTCCAAGGGGCACCTGCTGCTCACCGGGTCGACAGCCTGGTGGCAATCGAGGGGTCAATTGACAGACAAGAAAACCATCCAGGGGCGGGTATGGCCGGCCGCGGTTGATGAGGCGGCCCGCGCCGTTGTGCTGTTCTATACAATTTTACTCTCCTTGTTCGCCATCCGCAACAACGATATCTGGTGGCACATGGCGGTTGGCAAGAAGCTGGTGGAGACCGGCGAGTGGATTACGCGCGATCCTTTCCTTTTCTCAACACCGGAAATCCCCTGGGTACCGCACGCCTGGCTCTCGGAGATCGTGCTCTATGGTGTTCACGCGTGGTTTTCGCCGGTTGGGTTGATTGTATTTCGGGCGGCGATCGTTGGCGTTATATTCTATCTTCTGTTTACTCAACTCCGCAGATTGAACATCTCGTTCACGCTTGCATCTCCAATCGTACTGATTGTTCTGCTCAATATTCATTCACGTTTCATTATTCGCCCGCACTTGCTTGGCTATTTGATGGTAGTGATGCTCGTCGGCTGGCTGTTATATCCGCGTTCGCGCGAAGGCGCCCGCTTCTTTGTATTCCCGGCGATACTTCAAGTTCTGTGGGTAAACTTGCACGCGAGCTTCTACATCGGGCCGGTCATTGTCTTTCTTTTCTTTTTGGGGGAATGGATCAACGCACGCGCAAAGCCGCTTGGGCCCGGTCTCGGGGGAGCAACGGTGCCACCGAAACGCGTGGCACTGCTCCTGCTTTTGATGATCGCCGTCTCGTTCGTAAACCCCAGCCCGCTCGAGATGGTCATTCAGCCGCTGAGCGGTGAGAATATCGGACTGTTGACGGAGTACACGCTGGAATGGCGTTCGCCATTCGATCCCGAGTTGAAACTCGCTGCTTTTCATCCCTACTATGAAATACTGCTCGTTCTGGCCGCCTTGACGTTTGTTCTGGCTTGGCGGCGTCTTCGCGTGTCGTCTCTTCTGATCGTTGGGTTTTTTGCGCTGTTGTCGATCAACGCGCATCGTTTCCGCGTGGAGTTCGCGCTGGTCGCGCTGCCGTTGGTACTCGAGCAGTTGAGCGTCGCGCCTGTTGTGCAATCCCTGCGAGGCGTTCTTACGAAAGCGGGCGGCAAAGCGATGCGCGCGCCATTCGTGGCGGCACTCGCCTTGTCAGCCGTTCTCATCGTTACGGCATGGGATCGAGTCGAAATCGATGGCTCGGTGAGCGATCGTTTTCCAACGGAGGCCTTGCGTTTTGTTCGCGACGAGGGTGTCGCGTATCGATCACTCCACCCGATGGGTTTTGGCTCATACCTGATATGGGATCTTTACCCGGAACGCCAGGCGTTCATCGATGGCCGGACCCTGAGTTCCGAGCTTTACATGGATTTTCTGGTTTGTCAGACGGTCAGTGCGGGCTTCAACGGCGTGATCCGCAAGTATCTGCTCGATGGTTTTATCCTGCCTGTTCAGGAACGCAGCGACGGTGGCTTGACCCGGCTGCACGATTTTCTGATGCAGTCTGAACCCTGGGTGCTCGTCCACGTGGATGACAGGGCGCTCGTCTATATCGTGGAGGACAGCGCGCCGGTTGACTGGATGGAGGAACACGCGTACCGCGTCTATCACCCGATGACGTTTGCGCGACAACCATCGCTTCCCACGCCTTTGGAGGTCGTTGCAACGGAACTGGAACGCGCGCAGCTGGAGGCCCCCAACTACCCAAGGGTTCTTCTGGACAGCGCGAGGTTTTACGGGGCAACGGGGCAGATGGACAAAGCCCTGGATATGCTCGATCGGGTGATGGAACTGGATCCTGACAGTGAGGAGGCGCGGTCGATCCGCGCGATCCTGGAGAGAAGCCGGCGGTGATGGTTCCTACCGATCGCCATAAAAAGACAAAGGGCAGCATGCTCTCGACACGAGCCTCAGCATGCTACCCTTGCCTGGTGGGGACTCCAACATCACTGTTGCTTCAGGGCTCTCGGAGACTCCCCGTCCTGTGCTCTCATCAATTAACCCATTGATGGGGGGGTGTATGAGCTATTTAAGGGAACCGGCGCCACGTTCAGTGCCCCTATGGACCATCCTAAAGGACGCAAGCAAAGCGGTTGCCGCATGTCCACACTTGCAGCACCGGTTCCATCTCTACCATAGTCACAGTTTGGGTATATGTAAAATACAAAAAATAAATTTGTATTATCGATTTTTCTAATATATACTCGGTCCGGTGTCATGCTGATTGAGCTGCGTCCACAGGACGTCTGCTCCAAACTGCATCCGTAGCGCCTGTCCTGGAAGGGCTGCCGTCAGGTCAGCGTTACGGAACCTTATACGCCCGGGTCAGCCGGTAGTTTCCAGAAAAAGGGAAGGGTCTGCGTGCTGCCTCTGAATTTCAACCATCTGTACTATTTCTACATTGTGGCTAAGCGCGGCAGCTTCTCCCAGGCCGCGGCCGATCTCCGCATATCCCAGTCGTCGATCAGCGTCCAGATCAAGCAATTCGAGGGCGCGTTGGGCCATACCCTGTTCAACCGGATCAAAACGGGTGTCGAACTCACCGAATCCGGACAAGTCCTGTTCGAATATGCAGATAACGTCTTTCACGACATCGAGCGCATCCAGGATGCCCTCGAGGCGGTCGAGCACCAGATCAAGGGCAGCATTTCGATCGGGACGGTCACCAGCATCGGTATCTATATGCTTCCCGATATCCTCAAGGTATTCCACGAGGAGTTCCCGGAGGTGAAGATCTCCGTCGACGTGCAGGGTGCCCGCCAGCTGATCGACTGGGTAAAGATGGGAAAGATCGACTTCGCGGTTCTGACGGCGAGCCGCCAGTATCCGGAGCTGACCCGAGTCCCGCTGAAGAAGAACAAGCTGTTTCTCGTGGCGCCGGAAGGCCATCCCCTGGCCGGCCAGGACCGGGTCTCCCCGGCCGAGCTGGAGAAATACCCGTTTCTCGGGTTCGATGAGGGCGCGGAGCTCCGAGTGATGATGGACGGGCTTTTTCGGAGGATGTCGCTTAGCATCGAATACGCGATGGCCTCGTCCAACGTGGCGACGGTCAAGCACATGGCACTGGCGGGTCTCGGTCTGGCCATCCTTCCCGAGACGGCGGTGGGGGGGGAAATCCGGCAGGGCCGCCTCGTGCGTCTGGATGTGCCGACCCTCTATATGGTTCAGGAGGTCACGCTCTACTACAAGACGAACCGGCCGCTGACTCCCACCCGTAGCGAGTTCCTCCGGGTCGTGCGCGAAGAGTTGAGCGGCAAGCGCCCGCTGAAACGATAGCCACCACACCGCACGATCGCCTATAATCCAGGCGATGAAGACTGCCAGATCGAGGCCGAGCAGGGAGGGAAGAACATGAGTCTCATTACTATAGCCGCATGTGCCGGGGGGCTTGTTGTGGGTGCCTTCCTCTGCTGGTGGGTGGGCCGACCGCGGCACGCGGCAATCCGGGCCGACCGCGACGAGAAGGAACGACACCTCGACCAGGCTCGCGAGGATATTGAGAACAAGAGTGCGACCGTTGTCGAGCAGAAGGAGGAGATCGCCCGGCTGGCTACGACGTTGACGCACGAAAAAAAGGCGGCGGTCGAGAAGATCGCGCTCCTCGAGGAAAACGAGAACAAGATGACACGGGCGTTCAAAGCCCTCGCTGCGGATGCGCTCAATACAAACAACGAGGCCTTTCTCAGACTGGCGCAGACGAAGTTCGATAAATATCAGTCGGGGGCGAAGGCAGAGCTAGAGCAGAAGGCAAAGGACGTCGAGCAGCTTGTCAAGCCGATCAGGGAATCCATCGATAAGGTGAACACACAGATCCAGGACATCGAGAAAGTCCGGCGGGAGGACTATGGGGGGCTCGCCGAGAGTTTGAAGAAGTTGCAGGCGGAGACCACGCTGCTCAACACGGAGGCCAGGACCTTGCGCAATGCTCTGCGCACGCCGGCCGTGCGCGGCCGTTGGGGCGAGATCCAGCTCAAACGCGTCGTCGAGCTGGCAGGAATGCTGGAGCACTGCGACTTTGTTGAACAACTTGTCACACAGGGTGATGATGGCCGTTTGCGACCGGACCTCGTCGTCAATCTCCCGGGGGGCAAGAGGGTCGTGGTGGACTCCAAGGCTCCTTTGGATGCGTACCTGAGCGCTCACGAGGCCGACGACGAGGGGGCCGCGAGGGAGCTGATGAAAGATCACGCCCGGCACATCCGATCACACATCGGCCAACTCAGTCAGAAGCAATATTGGGATCAGTTCGACGAGACGCCCGAGTTTGTCGTCTTGTTCCTGCCCGGTGAGAACTTCTTCTCTGCGGCGCTCGAGCACGACCCGAGCCTTATCGAACTGGGCGTCAGCCAGAGGGTCATCATTGCGACACCCACGACCCTGATCTCGCTGCTGCGGGCAGTCGCCTATGGATGGCAACAGGAGAAGATCACGGAGAGCGCACAGGCGATCAGCCATTTGGGGCAGGATCTCTACGATCGATTGCGAACGCTCGCCCAGCACTTCGCCGGAGTCGGGAAGGGGCTGGACAGGGCAGTCGGTGAGTACAACCACGCCGTGGCCTCGCTCGAAGGCCGCGTTCTCGTTGCCGCCCGCCGGTTTCCGGAGCTAGGGGTGCCGGCAAAGCAGGAGATACCGGAACTGACGCCGATCGAGAAGTCGACGCGCGGATTGCAAGCCCCTGAGCTGACGGACTCGCAGGCGGACGAATAGCCGCCCAGCGGGCCCCGGAGAGCCCCGGCGCCACCCCGTCGCAAGCGCCCCACGGATTTCGTTTCAAACGGTCCTACCTATTGACATTTCACCAGTTGGCACGTATCTTGATCTATGAGCACAGAAGAGCTTAACCAGCCTTGTTCACCCAACCCCCTGGAGTGACATTAGTTAAGTAAAGCCGGAACTCTGTTCCACGCTCAAACCGCCCCCTTTTCAATGCGCACGCGATTTCTACAATTCATTCTACTGGCGGTCGTCCTCGTCTTCGCCGGGCGCGCCGCGGCATACAACAACACGTCGTTGAAATGGCAGACGATCAAGACGCCGCATTTCGAGATCCATTATCACCAGGGCGCGGAATGGACTGCGGAGCAGGTGGCGAAGATCGTCGAGGAAATCAACGGGCCGATCACCGGTCTCTACCAGTACGAGCCGGACTACCCCGTCCATTTCATCATTCGTGACACGCACGACTATGCAAACGGTGCGGCCTATTTTTACGAGAACAAGGTGGAGATCTGGGCCACGAATCTCGAGTTCGGTTTTCGTGGCACGACAGACTGGCTTCGCAACGTCGTCACACACGAGTACACGCACATCATTTCGATTCAGGCGGGGACACGGATGCCCAAGCGGTTTCCCGCCGCGTATTTCCAGCTGATCAGCTTCGAAGACGAGAAACGCTCGGACGTGCTCCAGGGTTACCCGAAGGACATCGTGACGTTTCCGTTCTCCGGCATCATGATGCCGCCGTGGTTCGCCGAGGGTGTGGCGCAGTACATGTCGCCCAGCGTCGACTACGATTGCTGGGATGCCCACCGGGACATGATCCTCCGAAGCGCCGTCCTCGAAGACAAGATGCTCACGTACGACCAGATGGGTTTCTTTGGCAAGAACGGGCTCCAGTCCGAACAGGTGTACGACCACGGATACGGACTCGTGAGCTACATCGCGTCGGCGTACGGGCCGGACGCAATCAGACAGATCACACAGGGTCTCAAGACGATCTACCATCTCAACATGAACGGCGCACTCAAGGCGGGCACCGGCAAGACCGGCAAGGAGCTCTACGGCGAGTGGCGGGCTCATCTCCAGACCCGATACAACGCGCAGACCGCCCCGATCCGCGAGAACGAGCTGGCGGGGGAAGTCGTCGCGTCGGGCGGTTACATGACGGTCGGGCCGGCCCTGAGTCCCGATGGCCAGAAGGTCGCTTATCTCTCCAACGCGGGAAGCGATTATTCGGGGACCGGTCTCTTTATAAAGTCGCTGGGAGAGAAGCGCGCGAAGTCGTTGCAGGGTGGTGTGAGCAGCCCGCCGCAGTTCTCACGCGACGGCCAGACACTGGTCTACTCGAAAAAGGACAAGGTCGATCGCTACGGATCGACGTTGAACGATCTCTACACCTACGACATCGACCGCAAAAAGGAAAAGCGCCTGACAAAGGCGTCGCGTGCCGCCCATCCCGATTTCTCGCCTGACGGAGGACAGATCGTCGCCGTCGTCAATTCCGACGGCACGCATCGCATGGTCTTGATGGACAGTGATGGCAAGAATCAGAGGGTGCTGTTCGAACGCGCGAAGGGGACACAGATCTACTATCCCCATTTCTCGCCGGATGGCCAGAGAATCCTCTTTGGCATCTTTGAAGGCGCGACCCGTGACCTCGCGGTGGTGTCCGCGGACGGAAGCGGTTTTACATACGTGTTGCAGACACAGAATGACGAGCGCGATGCGCGCTGGCTATCCGACAACCGGATCGTGTTCGCCTCCGATCGCACGGGCATCTTCAATATCTACGAGCTCGATCTCGACACCGGCTGGGTCGCTCAGCGCTCCAACGTGATCGGCGGGGCGTTTCTGCCGGATGTTTCGAGCGATGGCAGTGTCATCGTTTATACGAGCTATGCCGGCGAGGGATACAGCGTGTCACAGTTGGACGGTACATCCGACCCCGTCCAGACGCTCGATCGTGTCGCGTATGGACAGAGAGCAGCCGGTGAATTCGATGAGTGCGAAAACCTGCGCAACAACGCTCTGGCGCGCCAGAAAAGCGAGGCCAGGCTGGGTTTTGCGTCGGATGATCCGGGCGCCGCGCCCGGGCAGATCGGCGCAACGGCGGATTCCTCGTCTTCGAGTGCCGGAGACTTCTCACACCAGAAATACAAATCGGCCTATACACCGTTTCAGTTCTATCCCCGCTTTGTGGTCTGGGATGGCACGTTCCGTCTCGGGCTCGCCGTGTCGAGCTTTGAGATCCTCGACAAGCAGTCGATGTTCTTTGGCGGTTCATATGGGACCAACAAGGAGTTCGACGGGTTTGTGAGCTATGAGATCAGAAACTTCTATCCCACGCTCTTCTTCGAGGGGTTGTATGTCCGCGAGAGAACCACTGACACGGGATTCGACGATGAGCCTGCGAGTCCTTCGTATCAACACTCGTTTGCGTTTGATTTGCGCTACGATCTCTGGATCGCGGATATGGGGCTCAGGTTCGAGCTCAACGAGCGGTACTCGTTTAGTCATCAGAACGAGATCTCGCTCTACTGGTCGCACGCCGAGTACAGCGTCAACATCGCGGGTGAGGAGTTCGATGAAGACGGTGACCTGGTCACGCCCTTCAACGGTGGTTGGAAATACTACGTCGGCAACCAGGCCAACCTCAAGTGGACATACCGCACGATCAGACCGGCGGTGGATGCCGGAATCAATCCCCACCATGGCCGGCAGGTGTCGCTGTGGTACATGCGTGCATGGGACGATCTGTTCGAGGCGGGAAGCGAGTTCGCGTACGGGTTTCGGCCGATTTTTACGGCCAACAACTACAACCAGTACACACTCGATTGGCGCGAGTTCGTCGGGTTGCCCTGGTTCAGACACTCGCTCCGCGTGCGGTTGTACGGTTCGGTCATCGACCAGGATGTCGACAGCTTCTTCTGGGTGTATATGGGGGGAAGGGATGGCATCCGCGGGTACAACTACTACTCGATCGGCGGGCGCAAGGGCGCCGTCGCGAGCGTCACCTACCGCTTTCCCATTATCCGCAGTATCGACCGGCAGTTGCTCAGCATGTATTTCCGGGATGTCTACGGCAGCGTCTTCTACGAGGCCGCTGCCGCCTGGGGCGGGCTCCCGCGGTTTCCCGGGGAGAACCTGTGGAAGGACTCGGCCGGTTTTGAGCTTCGCTTCAGCCTCGGCGCGTACTATGTGTTTCCGACCGCCGTCAGCATCGTCGGCGCATACGCGTTCGATCCGACGTTCTTCATCGATCCGGGTTTCGGGTTGATCCGACCGGTCACGCAGGAGCCGGGCTGGACGTACTACCTCACCGTGGGTTTCGGTTTCGAAATCTAGGTCTATGTAACGCTGACCTGAAGGCAGCCCTTCCAGGACAGGCGTTACCTATGCCGATTGGAGCCCTTCCAGGACAGGCTGACGTCCTTCGGACGCAGCTCAATCAGCATCCGCACTACCAGAATCAGAAGGCGCCGGCAACGAACAGCAATGCGTTGACGATGAGCTTGGGCGGTTCGCTGTACCCTCCGCGCATGTGATTGCCACTCATATTGAGACCGATGACATTGCCGGCCGCGTTAACGGCGATCGCATTCGCGCCGCTGGGCGTGTCCTTCGCGATGAGCGTTGCGCCGGGCGCGAGTCCCGGGTTGGACCACTGGTTTGTGGAGTAGAAGGGAAACACGCGGAGGTTCACGCCGTTGAGGATGGGATGGAGCGGCATCGACACGGAGAAGAAATCGATTTGACGGGCGACGGCGATGCCGACCGAGGGGCCCGGTTGGAGTGGCGAGTAGTCCGACATGAATCGACCCAGAAGAGCCCAGCCGTCGACAAACGACATCTGACCGATCACGACCCCACCGCCCGCATCGACATACTCTGCGAGACGTTCGCCCAGCATGACCGGGTCCGTCACGGGGGACGTCGTCCATACGAGCACGGCGTCGTAGTCGTTCAGGAACGCGAGCGGCGGAATCGAATCCGTTACATCGACGATATTGATTGCGCTGCCCAGGGGAAGCAGCCCCCTCGAAAAAAGATCGATTGCCACGGCCTGCAGCGTGTCGGCGGGTTCGGCGCCCGCCAGAAGCGCCTTGATCGGTACCGGGGAGCCGGGGGTGCCTTCGGATCCCGACGGGCCGGTGGGTCCGTCTTCACCGGCGCAGCCAAGTCCCACCAGGGCTAGCGCGCAAAAGGCGGAAACTATGATTCGAATCATTTGATGGATCCCTCCAATGGGGCCTGTTTAGTCATTCTTCGATTTCTCGAGCAGCTCTTTTCTCGTTCGCACGCGGAGCTCGGCGTCTTTGTAGCGACGCTTCTCCTCCGGCGTCTCGGGCGACAAGCCGGGCACTTTCTTGGGAAGACCCTTTTCGTCGACGTGGACAAACGTAATATAGGCCGACGCTGTTTTTGCCTGCTCGCCCGTCCTCGGGTTCTCTTTGGACACCCGAACCCCCACCTCCAGCGACGTGCTGCCGACGTAATTCACGCTCGCCTTCAGAATAACATGGTCACCGACGTGGATCGGCGCCTCAAATGATATCTTGTCGATACTGGCTGTGACCACGACTCCGTGGCAGTGACGATGCGCCGCCATCGCCCCCACCGTGTCGATCCACGACATGACGACGCCACCGAACGCCGAGCCAAGCGAGTTGACCTGGTGCGGTGCGAGAAAGTACCTCGTCTCGACGGCGCTGTAGCTAGGCGTTCTTGACTCAGCCATGTGGTCCGGGTCGGGGGGGGCAAATGACAAATACGTTTACTTGTATGGAATTATAACGCTTCGCTGGGGGATGGTCAATGGGGGCGCGGGCGAGGCTCTTTCCAGGGACCCCGTGTGGCAGGTCCTACGAAAAACCTCGCCCGCGCCCAAGAAAACTCAGGTTTTGGCGAGTTCCTTCTTCCGCAAGAGGTCCTGCGGGCGGATGTTGTGTTTGGCCAGCTTGTAGCGGAGAGCGCCCCGGCTCATTCCAAGGAGCTGCGACGACCGAAGGACGTTGCCGTTGGTCCTGAGCAGCGTAGCCTCGATCACCTTTCTCTCGATCATGTCGAGGCTGATGCCTTCTGCGGGCAGGTTGACGACGAAATCATCAAAATCGCGCGAAAACGAGATCACGTGAGGGTCGGGTTTCTTCTCGATCGGCAGAATGTCCTTGCCGATGGTCGCGTCGCGGGTCAGCAGCACGGCACGCTCGATCACGTTGATCAGTTCGCGAACGTTGCCGGGCCACGGGTACTCGTTCATCAGCGCCAGGGCATCGGGCGTAAAGTGGACGTAGTTCTTCTTGAACTTCTTCTTGTAGTGGCCCAGATAGTAGGTCGCAAGCATCTCGATGTCTTCCCTGCGGTCCCGCAAAGGCGGTATCTCGATCTGCACGACGTTGAGTCTATAATAGAGGTCTTCCCGGAACCTGCGTTCCTTGATCTCCTCTTTGATGTCCCGGTTGGTCGCCGCAACGATACGGACGTCGACCTCGATCTGTTCCTCGCCACCCAGGCGACGGAGCTTCTTGGCATCCAGAACCTTGAGCAGCTTTGCCTGCGTCTTGACATCGATCTCGGTGATTTCGTCCAGAAACAACGTGCCGTGGTCCGCCAGTTCGATGAGACCGATCTTCTGGGTCTTTGCGTCGGTGAATGCTCCGGGCTCATACCCAAACAGCTCGCTCTCCAGGAGGTTTGGCGGCAGGGCCGCGCAGTTGATCTCGATAAATGGACCGTTGGCGCGGTCGCTCAGGTCGTGGATCGATTGTGCGAACATGCTCTTGCCCGTGCCGGACTCGCCGGCGAGAAGAACTGATGTGGTCGCGCTCTTGCTGACGCGCTCGATCAGCGCCATCACATCCTGTGTGGACTTGCTTCGCCCGATAACATCGGACATCCGCGATGCCTTCTGCCCACTCTTGACGTATTCGTCCCTCTGTTTTCTGCGGTGAATCCCGGAGAGGATCTTGTTGAGAAGGGTCAGGAACGTCGACTCCTCGAGCGGTTTCAGGAGAAACGCTCTTGCTTCGAGGTGGAGCACGGTCGTGTCCAGCCCCTTGGTGTCATCCGGCGTGCAGAGGACGACCTGGGCCCCCGGGGACAGGGAGCGAATCCGTGAGAGCCGCGCCCGGATATCCGTGATGTCCTCGTCGGAATCAGAGATGCCCAGGAGGACGATATCGATCTTCGTCCGGCCGGCGTTCACGTCGCTCTCCTCGAGCACGCGGACGGGGTGGGCGAGCTTGCCCAACATAGCTCGCATTTGCTGATGCTCTACTTCGTTGCGTTCGATGATGTAGATTGCAAAATCCATGGCTGTATTCCTATAACGAAGAAAGCCCACAAGGGGTCGTTAAATCCACCGTGTCCTTATCTTTCCTTATCGCTTCGTCTGAAGGGATAGGAGGTGAAGCACGGCATTGCTATCGCAAATCCCGTGCCCCGGGGGCCGGGGTCCTATTCGGCACGATATCTGCAAATGCGCCAGGGGAAGGGTGGGTGATAGGGCTTGCCCCCGATGTGGGGGTTGGGTAAATTAGTAAGGATCCCCTCGGCGAAACGGTTCTCCAGGAAGAGGATAAACGTGCTTCGAATCATGCGTCTGATAGGTGCTGTTGGCGTCCCGCTCGGGCTCCTGAGCGCCCTCGCAATTGTGGTCATCCTCCCGGCACTGTCTTCGTGCGGCTCGGAAGACGACGGCATGAAACCTCCGCCTCCGCCGGATCCGCCCATACTAGTTTCTTTGAGCAAGACCGTTCTCTCGGTGGGCGACACGTTGAGCATCATCGGCGAGAAGTTCGCTCCGACACCCTCCCAGAACCGCGTGCGGTTTGCCAACTCGCTGGCGAGTGTTCCTCCGTACTTCGTCACCGCCGACAGTCTGACCGATAGTCTAGCCGTCGTTGTGCCCGAGTGGGCTGCTTCCGGACCGCTCCAGGTGATATCCGCCGGTGCGACCAGCGACCCGGTCACTGTTGAGATTCTCCGCGGTGTTGGAGAAGTCTGGGTTATGGGTGGGGATGCGACGTTCGACTTCAAGCTCCCGGGTGCGGGTGCCGGCGAAGAATATCTGCTGATACCATACTCGGCGTCGACCTCTGGCGCGGCGAACTACTTCTATTCGGTGACGCCGGGAACGACGTCGGTCTACCCCGCTCCTCCCGCGATGAGCGCGGGGTCCGCAGCGGGGACGGTGACATTCCCGATGGAATTCAAGCGAGCGATCCGCGAGCAGGCGATCGAGTATATCCAGCGGCACGCGGGCGAGGTTCGGCCGCTCGAGAGGGCTCCACGAGCCACGGCGGCATCGCCGATGAGGACGTTCTCGGTTCTCAAATGCGCCAACTGCTCCACATCGAATCCGAGCAACTACAACCAGGTCACAGCGAACCTCGTGTATACCGGCAGCAACACGCTGGTCTACGCCGACGTCAACCAGCCGACCGGCAGCTTTACGCAGGCCGACTACAACGATTTGGGGCTGCAGTTCGACACGCAGACCTACGACACCACGACACACTACTTCGGGTCGCCATCGGACATCGGTGATGCCGGCAAGGTGGTCATTCTGTTCACGCCGCAGGTAAACGAGCTCACGCCGGACGGCACGGCCAATCAGGGTTTTATCTCGGGGTTCTTTCTGGTCAACGATCTGGCACCGAACTTCTTTCCGACGACATCGAACGGCACCGAGATGTTTTATGCGATGGTGCCCGACCCGAACAACGAGCGTGGAAACAGGTTCTCGAAAAGTCTCGTCATGGGGCTCACGCCGGCCACCCTGGCGCATGAGTTCGAGCACATGATCAGCTTTGGCTTCCGGTTTGTCGTGGCGGGTGGAGGGACGAGCTTTGGTTTTACTCAGTTGACGTGGCTCGAAGAGGGCATGGCACACATGTCCGAGGACCTCAACGGCTTCACTCAGAGCAATCAAAACCGCGTAAACTTGTATCTTCCGGACCCCGGCAGTGTGTCGCTTATGGGAGGTGACAGCCTGGAGCAGCGCGGCGGGATCTTCCTCTTCCTGCGTTATCTTGGAGACCAGCTGGGCGAAGACATCTTCAAGCCGATGACTCAAAGCACCTGCAAGGGCATACCGTGTGTGGAAAGCGCTACCGGCATGAACTTCTTCACATCCGTGGCGGATTATCTCGCGACGCTGTTTCTCGACGGGGCGGGGGTGACGCTCGATCCGAGGTACCGCTACACATCGAACGTGAATCTGACCCTCCTTGCCAACGCGATCGATTCGCGTAGCGTTTCGGAAGGAATGTTTAACGGTACGGTCATGGGGGCGGCCGGCGACTACTATGACATATCGGGCATTCAGACGCCCGCGACGAACTTTCGGGTGACCGGCGGTATCCGCGTCATTGTGGTGCGGACGAGATAGGTGGGATCATTGCTTTATCGACGTAACCAGGCGATGTCAAAAACTCTCTCTACAATAATAGCGGTGGGCATGATTGCCCTGGCGTTTCCGGGCTTGCTCGGTTGTGGCGGGTCAAAGGGTCAGAATGGCGACGGCGGTGCTGAGGGCGACATCCTCGTCGCCCGGGGCATCGTATCCTCGCGGGGAGGCACGCCGTTCTCATTGCTCGTGCTCGAGACGACGGCGGGCAAGCTCTACCTGATCGAGCCGTCACGGGTTGCCGACGAGCTGCGCAGTCTGGACGGCATGGAAGTCTCCGTCAGGGCCAAGATCTTGCCCCAGGCCGAAGACGAGCACCTGGCGATCGATGTCATCGACTACGATTTGTTGGCCCTGTCATCCGGCGAAATACCCATCGTGGGCTATATCCGTCCCGGCGGTATGATCGAAGATACAAACATGGTCATCTGGATCCTCGACGGCGACTTCAAAGATGTGCTTGCCACGTTCGTCGGCGCGAAGCTATGGGTCGTCGGCGTGTCGATGCAGTCGATCGACAGACCGGAAGCCACCTACCGCGTTCTCCTCGTCACCGAGTACGGTGTGATTCGTCCGTAGTCGGTCGGCACGGTGGCTATCCACAGCTCTCCCGGTATCCCGGCTGTCAAGAAATTGACACAAGCAACTCACCGATAAACTCAACTAATTTCCTGCGTTCAGTCTCTGTGTCTGCTTTTGTTGACGCCTCGTCCGCCCGCCCGCCGCACCGACCGGTTTTCCAAGATCGTATGCGTCGAAGTTACAGGGAGTTACGTTGACGATTCGTGCCACGGCATGGCACCGAACTTGCGGTATCAAGACGCGAGAACAAGCACCTCCCGTGCGCGCGCTGTAAGACTGCCGACCCGCAAGCAGCTGACATTGAAAACCCCACCGCCAAAGCTCGATCCGCCGATTGTCGGCTCTTCTCCCGCGATGGAAAAGGTCGTACGGCTCATCAGTCTGTTGTCACGCACCGATGTCAGCGTTCTTGTGACGGGCGAGAGTGGGACGGGCAAAGAACTCGTGGCCCGCAACCTCCACACCTGCGGGGCGCGAGCGGGCAGGCCGTTTGTCGCCGTCAACTGTGCCGCCTTGAACCCGGGTGTTCTCGAGAGCGAGCTCTTTGGACACGGCCGCGGGTCGTTTACCGGAGCGGTGAGCGATCACGCCGGGCTCTTCGAGCAGGCCGACGGTGGCACGCTCTTTCTGGACGAGATCGGCGAGCTGCCGCCCTTCGTTCAGGCCAAGCTGCTCCGCGTTCTCCAGGACGGCCAGGTGAGAGGAGTCGGGTCGAAGGGGACTCGACCGGTCGACGTGCGTGTTCTGTCCGCCACCAATATGGATCTGGACCGAGCCGTCGGCGAGGGAACATTCCGAAAAGATCTCTTCTACCGGCTCAATGTCGTGCGCGTCCACCTTGCGCCGCTCCGCGAACGGCCGGGGGATATCCTCGATTTCATCGAGTTCTTTTTTACCTCGAACCGGTACCGCATTCCCGTAGTGTCGTACGAGACCCGCGAAGCGCTCCTCCACTACCGCTGGCCGGGCAATGTCAGGGAGTTGCAGAACGAGCTCGAGCGGGTCGTTGCCCTCTACCCGGACTACCACGACATCTCACCCTCGATGCTCTCCAGCCGAATCACGCGACGCTGTTCGGATGACGCGTTCGATATGCGGCTTTTGCACGACGGCCCGCTACCCCAGGCGGTTGGCTATCTGGAGGAGAGCCTTCTCCGAAAGACGCTCGATGAGACGAACTGGAACAAATCAAAATCCGCGCGAAAACTCGGGCTCTCGCGACAAGGTCTCCTGAAGAAGATCAAGCGCTACGGCATCGTACAAACCAAGCCGGGTGAAAGCCTCGATATCCAGGTCGACCCGATCTGAAACGTCTCCGTTTACAACGACGCTGCATTGGCTTAGAATGCTGTTCACCCAACCGGGCTTGGTTTGCCCGGTCATCGACGCATGTCCAGTAGGCACGCGAGTGTTGTCCTCGGAGGCCGCTAAGGTGGAAAAGAAAGTCAAAGTCGCAGTCGTTGGCGCCGGCAATGTGGCGCAGATCGCTCACCTCCCCGCATACAGAAATCATGCCAGGGCTGAGGTCGTCGCGCTGGTCGAGACGGACCCCGTCAAGGCAAAGCGAGTTGCCGACCAGTTTGGTATCGATAAGGTGTATGACGATTTTACACGCATGTTGAAGAAGGAAGACGTAGACGCCGTCGATATCTGTACACCGAATTATCTGCACGCCCCGATGGCGATCACCGCGCTGAGATCCGGGCGACACGTTCTCTGCGAAAAACCCATCGCGCGCAACGCCAAAGAGGCCAAGCGCATGGTCGACACGGCCAAGAAGCAGAGAAAAATCCTGATGGTCGCGATGAACAACCGCTTTCGTAGCGACGTCGGTGTTCTCAGGGAGTTCGTCAGACGGGGTGAGTTGGGAAGCATCCAGCTCGTCAAGGCGGGCTGGCGCAGGATCGCGCAGGACTGGCCGCACCGGAGCTGGTTCACCGACCACGAGAAGGCGGGTGGCGGCGCGTTGCTCGACCTCGGGTTGCCAAAAATGGATCTGGCGATGTGGATCGCGGGCTTGAGGACACCGGAGCGTGTGACGTGCAGGGTCTTCAGACGGGCGGGCAAACGAGGCGTCGAAGATAGTGCCTGCGCGATGGTGAATTTTGCCGGAGGCGGTTGTCTGATTCTCGAAGTCACCTGGAACCTAATGGAGCCGAAGGATCACGTCTACCTCGAGGTGTATGGCAGCAAGGGGGCCGCGACCCTCAACCCCCTACGGATCCACAAGGCGATGCACGGACATCTCGTGAACGTCACTCCCGCACTCACGCGACAGAGCGACTACAAAGCCAGCTACCGGCGCGAAATCGATCATTTCATCGACTGTATTCAGAAAAAACGCAAGCCGCTGACGACAGGCGCCGAGGCGGCATCGGTACTCCAGATTCTCGACGCGATGTACGAATCGGCATCATCCGGTTGCGAGGTCAGCTTCTCTTGAGAAATATGCGATTGCTGAGGTGGCTGCCGCCGCTGCCGCTCGCGGTGGGCGCACTCGCATCGGGTGTGCTGCTCGCGCTCGCGTATCCCCCGGCCTCGATGGGCTCGATCGCATTCGTGGCGTTGATCCCCGTGATCGTGGCGCTCTATAAGAAGCCGTATCCCCCGAAGGTTTTTTTCAAGACCGGTTATCTGTTCGGAGTGGCTTTTTTTCTCGGCCATCTGTGGTGGATCGTCGGGCTGGTACCATCGGCGAGCATCACGATGCCCTGGTTGATGGCGCCGGCGTTGTTCCTTCTTACGGTTTACCTCTCCGTCTATCCCGCGGTCACATTTTGGCTGCTTCGTCTCCTCGGCAAGAGCGGGGGGCTGGCGACCGTGCTCATCGCACCGGCGCTCTGGACGCTGACGGAGATGTTCCGCTCCTCGTCCGAGTTGGGCTTTCCGTGGGGTGTGATCGGGTACTCGATCGTCCGTCGGCCGATGCTTATCCAGACGGCGGCGTTTTGGGGTCTTTTTGGTCTCGGAATGCTCATCGTCCTTATCAATATGTTATGGAGCCAGGCATTTCTTGTGAAGACCGCCAAGTCGGCGCGTCTGTTCGGAGTTCTGGGTGCGGTCCTGCTCCTGTCGACCGCCGTCCATGGTCAGTTGAAGATCAGCAGGTTCGAATCCACCGCACCGGTGCCGGAAACAACCGTGGCCATCGCGCAGCCCAATGTAGATCTCAGGCTGAAGTGGGACCCCGCGTTCACCGATTCCACGTTCAGACTGATCGAGCGGTTTTGCCGGGAGGCGGACAAGTCCGGCGCGGAGATCGTTGTGTTCCCGGAAACCTGCGCGCCTGTCTACATCAGGTACAAGCCAAACTACATGAACCATCTCTCGCTGCTCGCGGAGGAGCTGGATCTCGCCATCTACATCGGCTTTCTGGACGGCCGCTATGAGGGACCGAACGACTCGCTGTGGGTGTACAACTCCAGCGGACTGTTCGACAAGAACCACGTGTTCGGGCAGTACGACAAGACCCATCTGCTGCCGTTTGGTGAGGCGATACCGTTCGCGTGGAAGTACCCGTCGTGGGGAAAGCTCGACTTTGGTCAGGCGAACTTTCACCCGGGACCGGAGCGGCCGCCCGTGCCGTCGAGGGTCGGCGACATCGGCGCGATGATCTGTTTCGAGTCGATCTTTCCGGATCTCGCGAGGGATCACACAAGGAAGGGCGCTGAGGTTCTATTCAACATCACCAACGATGGTTGGTTCGGGACCACGCCGGGGCCTTACCAGCACAACGACATGGCCATCCTTCGCGCGGTGGAGAATCATCGGTACCTCGTACGCAGCTCGAACACGGGGATCTCGATGTTCGTGGACCCCGTGGGCCGGGTCGTGTCGTCACTGGGTCTGCGGGTCGAGGGCATCCTGATGGGATCCATCCGGCCGATTCAGAAGACGACGTTCTACACACGATTCGGCGATACCCCCGTCCTCATCGCCGCGCTGCTCATGCTTGTCGCCGGGACGCTCGTTGCCAGACTGCAGAATACCAGAGGGGGCGAGCAAGGTCCTTCCTAGGGACCCTCGCTTCACTTCGCTCCCTTCCAGGACAGGCGGCTAACCGCGGCGCGCTCGCGAACCCGACGCGCGCAATTTTGCGCCACCGGCGCCCCCGCGGCGGATCCACGCGCACCAGGACGCAGAAAGAGGGTTAC
>CBDVBZ010000052.1:0-22622 GCA_965372355.1 uncultured bacterium
GCTAGCCAACTAGATGTGTTTTTCACAAGCAAGATTCGCCGAATATCTCACCGTGATTCATCGAGCTTCCGTTGTTCGACCAGCTGCCGTAGCAGCGGATACACTCCGCTTTCGCACTCACCTTGCATCTCGTCCGGGGTCGTGCCGATCTCGATGACCAGAGGGCCGTCTTTACCGAAAGCAACATCTGCGGTGAAAAGACGGTAGTAGGGAAAGAGTTCTGCCGTCCGTTGACAAAGCGCTTTCACTTCGGTCCACATCGGAACGGTAGTGCCATCGATCTGTGCGCCGGTGACCGGATGCTGGGCGTAGACGGAGCGATCGACGTCTCTCCGGGTAGCAGATGCGAGCCGGCCGGAGTCGATGTCAATCGCGGGACCGATGCCTCCGGTGCTCAGGTTATCGGTGGCGGTTTCACCGACTCCCATCCTCAGTATAGCGAAAGTCATCTGCCACTCTCCAGTCACCGACCGGACCATCCAGCTTCTGACCGTGTTCACGCTCCACGGATTGAAGCGCGCGATATCGGGGTGCTGGTCGATGACGCCCTGGCAGAAGTACCCTTGGAACAGCGTTGCCTGGGAGAGCGTTTCCCAGAATTCCTGCAACGGCATCTCTTCGCCGCTGGGTTCGATCGTTGCGGTTGGGACGTTGCCTCTGGTGTCGATCTTCACCCTATAGAAACCCCGCCCCCGGGTGCCCGTGACGTACTTGAAACACACGGTGTCGATCCCAAGCCGGTTCACGAGTCTCACGAGATCATCGTGCGACCGTAGTATCCTTCCTTCCCACGTCCGTCCACTCACCCCCGCCACTATGCCGTAAACCGGTGGCACCGGAATGTTGTGGGTAGAGAGTATGTTGTAGGTTTCGAGCTTGTTGCGAGCGACGTAGTCATACTGGATGGGATTGACGCTGTGTATGAGGCGCTCGTACATGCGCCCCTCCACGTACTGCAGTTTGTCTTTCCATGAAAGCTCTCGACGGTAGAGCCCCGCCCTGAGATAGAAAGCCGGCCCGATTCCTCTTCGGATTCTCAACCGAATCAGTTCCCAAGCCTGATGGATCGTGGAGTGGTGACCCTCAGCCTCCAGGCGTCGCATGTGCCGCCAAAGGCTGCGGGCCCGAGTGAGTTTGTCTGCCCGTGGAGCGTAGTTATCCGGGATGGTCTCGTGTGTCATCTTTGTGCTCACGCTGACTCCATAATAGCATAGAATCCATGATTCATATCCTGTTGCGCAAGTTCATATCGTATACAGCGACGTCCCTCCTTTGTAGGCAGCGCCATCTTCCCATCTGGTCAATCGGGGGGTGTTGTGATAGGATCGTTGTACTGGCATCTCTTCCCCGGGGAACAGGCCTTGCGCCGACTTGAACGGAAGCCACTATGATCCGCGCGATTAGCGGGAAAATCCGCAAGCTTCGTATGGTCCGCCGGCTCATGCTGCATCATGCGAAGACGCATGAGGTTTCGGCTTGGCGGCAGCTCACAGAAATGCTGTACCTGTGGGTGCGCAATGGCATTGGACCACTCGAGTACTATCTTCTGGGTCTATTCCGCCCTGGAGTTCCGTGGTGCGAGAAGCTGAACACTGTCAGCGACGCGTGGTACTGGAAACAGGTCGAATGGATCAACCCTCTCGAGTTGCGACGGTTCGCGACGAACAAGATCGCCACGTGCCTGATGCTGCGTTCATCCAGGATCCCAAGCCCGAGGATACACGGGGTGCTGGATGGCGCGAACGGTCTGACCATCGATGGTACGCCCCTTCGCGACGCCGCCGACCTGCGAGGGTTGGTGGAGAGCCGTTCGCTAACTGGAGTTTGCTTGAAGCCGATTAGCGGATGGTCCGGGAGGGGGGTTATGAGTGTCGTTTTCGATCGCGATGGCGACACGATTCGTGCGCGCTTCCAGCCGTCGGGACCATCGTTGACGCTCGACCAGTTCTGGGGTGAGTACCTCGACGAGCCCCGCCACGGAAGCTATCTGATCCAGGACACTCTGGAACAACATCCGGAGGCGGCTCGCTTTCATCCGCCGAGTCTGAATACGGTGCGAGCCTGGATGTACCAGCCCGAGCCGGATCGCTGGGAGATGTTCTGCGCAAGCCTTCGAATGGGCGTTGACGGGATGACGATCGACAACAACTCCGCAGGGGGGATTGGAAACGTGATCGATGTCGAGACCGGTCGGATGGGGCCGGCAATTCTCCGGGGGACCGACCCGTGGCGGGGGGTCATGCTTCGGGAGTACGCCGTACACCCGACGACGGGCGTTCGGATAGAGGGTGAGATACTGCCGATGTGGCAGGAGGTGCTCTCGCTGTGCCGGCGAACGTGTTCGTTGTTTCCGTTCTACGGGTTCATGGCCGTGGATGTCGGGATGGGGAAGGAGCATCCGTGGGTTGTCGAGGTGGAAGCCGACCCGCATTCGACCGTTCAGGCGCACTGCGGGCAGGGGCTTCGCCCCATGTTCGAACCGCTGTTGAGTCGTGGCCGGATCGAGAGCCTACGCGAAGACACTACGAACATTTAGATCAGAGGTTCGTTGAGAGCAGGTCAATGGTTCGATTCTGCAGCTCACCAGTTCCAATGTTTTCAAAGACTTGCGCGATCGGGTACTTCTGCTCGAAAACCCCCATCCTACGCTTCTACTAGTCAGGGCGCCTTTGGTGCTGCACAAGGCAAGGCCGCTCTTTCGGGTGTGGCCTTGTCTCGTTTGCCACTTCAATGAGCTTCTTGCCGTGGCGGTTAGCTCAGTCATGCGTCCTTCGTTTACTTCTTCTTTTTCGCCTTCGCGTGGTACTCTCCGTGGAGAACCTTCGGAACCTTGGTCTCGGATATCTTCCTCCATGGCCCGCCGATGTCTGCGCTGATCTGCCACCCATCTTTGTCCGTACGATAGTAGTCCCCGTCGAGGAAGTAATGGCCTTTATAGCCGTGCACGATGTAAACACTGAGACTCGACTCGTATACCAGCACGACGTCTCCATGTTTGTGACGGTAGCCGTGGGCCGGTGCGTGGGGGGGCGGTCCTTTCTTGGTCACCGTGGTTTGTGTATACGCGGGGTTTTTGCCGGACGTTTTGTATCGTACCGTTCCGGAGCAGGATGCCAGAACAAAGCTGGCCACAATGACCGTCAAACAAGCAAGCGTTAGTGTCAAACGCATTTTCGGGCCTCCTCTCGGTGGCGGCAGCACCGCGGTGCGCGGGCGATATGCACGCCCTCGGTGCGCGGGCAGACTCCGATCGTGCCTCAACACGGGCAAATAGGGAGTCTTGGTGCCAAAACGGGAAGGGAGATGCACAGATCGAACCAGACGGGGACCGTCTTGGCCGTGGTAGTCCACACCACCGGGCAAAGCCTGGTCGCCCGAGCACGGACACTGGCACAACGATTCGTTCGCTCCGGGAGCGGCCGACTCGACCGAGGCCGGGAATGACTGATCCCTAGTTTCCGATCTTCTTGAGCAGTCCCTTTGCTTGGTCTGCGATCGAGTCGCCTAGTTGATCCTTGACCAGTCGGTTGACTTCGGAGCTAGTGATTTCCGACATGACCTGTTTTGCTACCGTCGTCAGGATCACCTTGGCAATTTCATCGGGTGACGCGCCGCTTGCTCCACCGACGTTGCTCAACCGAATCTCGGGAAGTGTGATCGTTCGCTTCTCCACTCCGAGCGCGGATGCATCGACTTCAATGCGGCCTTGCTCGAATACGAACCGCTTGATTCGAAAGTTCTTGGTCTCTCCACCAGATTTGTCACCACCGCCGCCGGATGCGCCGGCCGCATACGCTTGCACGCGCTTGCGTAGTTCGTCGATATTCGATGCGCCCGTCCTGGTGACCTCGGCGTTTACCACGGGTGCACGAATACGAATCTCATCGATCACAATAGGGTCCTCGCGAACGCTCGTAAGATCGATGTCGACAGTGATATCACCGAGTGAGAAGGCGTCGCTCGCTTCGAACCCCTCGGGACTCGCCACTCTGAGACCCTTAATCGATCCGCGGCCTTCTCGAAGCGAGATGTCCACACCGGACACACTAACGCTGGTGTCGGTGACATCGCTGCCGTGCTTCTCGATGGCCCCGGCGATGAGTGAGTTGAGGTTGGACAACAGATAGAATGCGGCGACGGCGATAACGATTGCTACGATCGCAATACCGCCGGCGATGACTTTCTTCTTCATTTCTTTGAACCTCGTTTCGATACGAACGGTGTTCTACTGGACGGGTGTGTCGGGAGTCCCGCTCGAAGCAAGCGCACCCAACTCGCTCTGACAGTCTGAGATTCTGAACCCCGGCCACGGTTTCGGTTATCGCACGTGGACTACATTGGCGTCCGAACGTGATCTTCATCACAAAAAGTCGCAGATCCCCTTGGCGGACCTAGTACCCTCGAGGAGAGGCGCATAACCCATGCCAGATGGAGCCGTGCCGGCCTTTGTGCGAGTGTGACTCGTGTCGGTGCCACACCTGCCGGAACCGGTCTGACATGCGCGGCGGCTGTGAACGACGCAACTACAATGATGCGCTTTGCATCATCCCTCGGTGGAGAGCTCGACGTTCGGTCCGGTCTCTACGCCGTGGCGCGCGTCCTACTGGTTGGCGGCCGCGCGAGAATTGATGTCCTCGACAGTCGCAATCCATTACAATGGAGGAGTGAAATGGCTTCGTGGATCCATACCACTTCTTCTCACCATCGCGATCGGAGCTCCCATCGGATGCGGCGACGATGCTACTCGTCCCGCAGACGGGGGCGGCGGCGAACCGACTCCGCCGTTCTACCCGTTGGAAGTCGGCAATGAGTGGTCATACGAAGAGACGTTTGTCGTGCACTTTTACAACGCGGATTCGGGCGCGTTGTTAGACGCCGACACGCTCGTGGGGATCAGTGATGTCCGGCTCGACGGTACCGAGTCGATTGCGGGAATTACCTATGTCACAGAGTCCACGGTCTTTCGGGCCGGGGTGGGGGCGGATACGACGTGGCTGAGGCTCCGACAGGATGCCGAGGGACTCTTTAGGGCCTACGTTCCATCCAGTGTGCCGCCGGGCGATGTACAGGCCTCCGAACCACCTCTGGAACTGATGAGGCTGCGTTACCCGGTTGCAACCGGCGCCGAATGGACTGTGTTCTCCGATTCGCCGACGGTGACCGCAACCGTCGAGGCCCTCGATACGCTGATGACAGCCGGCGGATCGTTTGCCGCGTACCGGATCCGCATCGATGCCAGCTACCAACGCCCGGATGACTGGCAACGGGTATGGTATGGCTGGTGCGGGAGGATCCGCTCGGTGCGTCACACCGAGGTTATTGCCATCGATCCGGGGACAGACGAGCGGGTAAGAGTCGTGACGGAAGAAACGGAGATGCTGACACACGCCAGTCTCGTGGAACCCCGAGACTGCGTGAGCGAGGGTTTGCGAGAACAATAGTCGTGGGAAGATAGCGAAGTCGAGGTTTGTCTTATGCGTGTAACTTGGATTCGAAAAGCTCATCGTGCCCTCGGGCTGGTTATTGGTGTGCAGTTGCTCATCTGGACTCTGAGCGGGTTGTACTTCAGCTGGAATGATATCGAGAAAGTGCGTGGCGAAGACCTGGCGGTCGAACCGGAAGCGTTGATGCCGGGTGCCGTCACCATTCTGTCTCCGCAGGTTCCTATCGCGGCATTGTTGGAACAGTTTTCTGAAATCGAAACGATTCAGAGTGTTTCGCTTCGGTTGCTGATGGGCGAGCCCGTCTATGAGATCGAGTACTCCCTGGATGGACACGCCCGTTACATGTTGGCCGACGCCCAAACCGGTGCGTTTCGTTCGCCCCTGCGCAGGGACGAGGCCATCGCCATTGCTCAGGCCGGTTTTGTTCCGGATGCGCCCGTTTCGAACGTCGACTTTGTTGAAGAAGTCAGCGGCAATTCCGAGTATAGAGGTCGAGAGCTACCCGCCTATCGGGTGGACTTCGATCACCCATCGGGCACTCGTATTTACGTGTCGGCCGATCGAGGACTGGTGATGGCTCGAAGGAACAACACGTGGCGTGCATTCGATTTTCTGTGGATGCTTCACATCATGGACTACGAGGATCGTGACGACATAAACAACGTGCTTCTGCGAATATTCTCGATGCTGGGGGTCGCCACGGTATTGACCGGCTATCTTCTTTGGATGCTTACGTCGAGGACGTTCCGCGGGCTGCGAAAACGTGGTGCGCGTATTGTGCGGAATTCGTGATAAGACCGGCTGCGGCTTGAAGCAATAAGGTTCACGGGACCCGGCCTTGGGTCGGTTCTTGGATCCGCCAGGGAGTGCCGTGGGTTCGGTGACAAAAAGGTCCTTCTTGGCACACTTCTTCCTACATTAGCACCGGCCTTACACGATGACCTTACTCTAGTATAATCAAGGACTTGGTCAATTTATTTTCAGCACAATGGTAAACTGATCATCATGAAAAAAGCTGTCGTACTTGGTCATGCCTATTCTGCTCTCGGAGTGATTCAGGCTCTCGCATCAGCAGGTGTCAAAATTGTCTACCTGTCGACATCAGCAAGGCCCAATGATTTCACACATTTCTCAAGATATGTTTCAGAGTTCGTGAATGTACAGTCCCCCAAAAATGGAAGTGACAAACTTCTCAAATTACTGATGGAAACAAAACAGGATTGGGACGGCGCCCTTTTGATACCAACGACGGATCTTTCCGTTGCTTTCGTTTCTCAGAATAGGGTCACACTTGCCGATCGCTATGTCACAGCGGTACAAAGTTGGGACATAGTCAATGAACTGCTTGATAAGCGCTCACTGTATTTGCACGCACAAGAACTTGGCGTACCGACGCCGGGAATCTTCTTTCCAGATTCCGTACAATCCTTGGCACGGACAAAGGATGGTCTGCGCTATCCGTGCATTTTGAAGCCAGTTGAGTCGCAAAAGTTTGTTGAGCGTTTCGGCAAAAAAGTAATCATTGTTCATGATTCTGAGGAATTGATCGCTCAGTACATGGAAACACAACGTCATGCACTTGACATGATGGTGTCAGAAATCATCCCAGGCGACGATTCTCAGTTTTTTCATTATCGGTCCTATATTGACAGCCAAGGTGATGTTCTAGCTGAAATGTGCACTCAAAAACTCCAGCAGGTGCCACCTGATTTCGGAGTAGCTCGTGTATCTAGAACTGTTCCTATGATCGAGGACATTCGACAATTGACACTCAAACTCTTGAGAAGCGTGTCATACAGCGGCGTTTCTTCAGCTGAATACAAATTCGATAGCAGGGATAACGAATTTAAGCTAATCGAGATAAATGTCAGGCCGGTTGTACCTGAACGTCTGTTTGTTGCGGCTGGAATCAATTTCCCTCATATAACTTACTTGGACCTGGTCGAAAATGTCAGAAGACGCGCGCCAACCTACGATCCTGATATTTACTGGATAGATCAATTTGGGGAATTCTATGAATTAGCCAAAATGTTAGCGCGCAAGAGATTTGCGGTCAGAAATTACTTTTGGCCTTACAGAAACAAAACAAAAGTGTTCTGCATTTCGTTCTTGAATGATCCAATGCCTTTCATCGTCAGGAGCGTGGAGCAGTTGGGGCTAGTCTCAAAGGGTCTTATAAACCGGTCGCGTTGGCGATAGCTATACTAAAAAAGGAAGCTCAATGCGTATTGATCCAGAGAGATGCGGAGCTTGTGAGGCCTGCCTATCCTACTGCCCGGGCGAGGCAATAAAAGTCGACTCGGAAAGAGACGGTGCGGTTTATATATCGGATGAACTTTGTTTTGAATGTGGAGTGTGCATGCGCGCCGACGTATGTCCGGAAGATGCCTTTGTAGAATCTGACGATGTGGCGGAATATCCAAGAGCCGTGCGAGCGTTTTTCAGCGACCCGAATACCACGCACAAGCTAACCATGGTGCCGGGTAGAGGCACAGAGGAATCTAAAACTAATGATGTTACGGGCCGGATAAAACAAGGCGAAATCGGCCTTTGCATTGAGATCGGCCGCCCTGGAATCGGGGCTACATTTGAAGACATATCTCTTATGACCTCAAAGCTAAAAACGCAACGGGTGAGATTCGAGCAATGCAACCCGTTGTCGGCTTTGATGGATCCTGACACGGGGAGTTTCAAAGATGAGTTGCTCTCGCAACGAGTCCTTTCTGCCATAATTGAGATACGACTCGACAATGTTAATGACCTCGAGAAAGTCATTCCAATTATTCTTGAAGTAGGTCATGAGATAGATACTGTTTTTTCACTTAGCTGTATTTGCAGATTTGATCAAGATGGCGAACTGCCGGTATTGGAAACACTGACAGAGTTAGGAATAGTCTGCGCTCCTAACGCCAAGGTCAATTTAGGAATGGGCCGGCCTCTTCTTGAACCTTGATAATATAAGGAGACACTAATTTGACTCATACACTTCACCGGTGTGGAAACGAGAAATCTCTCGAAGGAGATTATGTGTTTCTTTGCACTCCGGCAAAAGGAGTGAACACCCAAGGTGCCGCAGAAAAACTAATTAAGGTTTTAGATATTGTTATGGAGGTTGGGCCCGCAAACATTGGCTTTTATGGCCATGGCAGTATTTTGACTGATATTTCTATAGACGACGTAAAAAACCGTTTTCATGATAACTCCAGAATTCGTTGCTGTTTTGACGAGAAGGAGAAACTCAAAGAAGTCCTGAGAAGGGTGAAGGATGAGGATCTCGGACTTTCAATCACTGTAAGTGGCCTGATAAGTGAAATAAAGGAGATAAGCAAAGAACTGGAACTGAAGCCTCACACCATCAACATTTCTTGCGGAGTCTTTGGACGAGTAGATCACCTCCCTACAAAAGAAGTAATGGAAGTGTCTACTATGTGTGGCCATGGATTGATCAGCGCTAAACTCATAGAAGAAGTAATAAATAGACTGCGCAAAGGTGAGATGAAACTTGATGAAGCAATTCACACGCTAGGTGGACCTTGCACGTGTGGTATTTTCAACCCTTCCAGGGCGCGTGAGACTCTGACGGCCATTGTCAACGAACAGGTGAGCGATGACCGTTTGAAGTAATCTGGATAGTGGTGATGACCTGCCCTCGGCTTTGCACGACTCCCAGAGTTAGCCCGCCAGGCCATTAATGACGTTTTCTATCCCTAGGCTGAGCCCGAGACGACCCTCAATGGATCTTTCGGGGCACCCCCTTTGCGAGATGCTGAGGCAGGGTCCGCAGCGCTGTGCTGGCAGCATTCTTGCACACCACTCCTCATACGTTGCCGGTGCGTCTACGTATCTGATTATACAGCAACGATATCCGATCTGCATTCGCTTGTCGTGATGCTATCCGGTCAGATCAAGTCGCCCTCGGTTCGTGCAGATTTGACGTAACCCAGTTCAAAAAACCTACGATCACGACGTCGGGAGGCAACATGACTCAAATACGGATCTTCACCCTGATCGCGGCAGGCCTGCTGCTTGCCGTCGGGTGCTCCAAACGGGTGCTCGTCGAAATACCCGCACGAGTAGACCTGCAACCCTATGACGTCGTTGGCATCGTCGAATTCACATCCGACGCAGAAGGCAACCTCGCATCGTTTACGACGCAACGGTTCATCCAGGCGCTGCAGGAGTCGCAGCCGGGCGTGCGGGTTCTCGAACTCGGGGATGCATCGGAGCTCCGGCAGAGGATGGGAACCGACGAGCTCGATTTCACTGCGATAAGAGCCATCGGGGAACAATACGGAGTCAACGTCGTTGTTGTAGGCGAGTTGGTCGTCTCAAACGTGCGACCGAGCATCGACCTGAGCACGATGGTAACGACGATGAGCGCGAGCGCCAAAGTCGATGCGTCGCTGACAACACGCCTGTTCGAGACCGCGCGAGGCGCGACCCTGTGGACGAAGTCCACCCGCGGGACACGAACCGTCGCCCATATTGGCCTGGGCCTCGGCGGCTCGATTCGTTTCGACGCCGAAGACCCCGAGCGGGCATACGGGGAACTCGTCGACGCGCTGATCTTCGACGTGACGAGAGACTTCCGCGTCACCTACGCGCGCCAGTGATCGAAACGGCGCCATTCCAAACACGCGTTGCGGTAGCAACCGCCGACCCGGTTCGCATTCGATCTAGGGACAGACGATTCTTCGCCGGATACTCGTACCTGTCGCCGCTGAGTGCGCCGCTGCCTTCCTCATAGTCATTCCAAAAGCCCGTCACTGCAGCCGAACCCCGAAACCCGTTTCGGCAATTGGGGCTTGGACAACAACGGCGACGGTAAGTACGACGTAGTCGAAGCAACAGACGACTGCGTTAGCGTGGCGCCTGTCGAAAATTCGACCTGGGGCCGCATTAAGGCGTTGTTCGTGGTCGAGTTAGACGCGCGGTGGTCGGGCTCGACCGTTGCCACTACTGATCGGGTCTGAAAGGTTTTTGCTAGACAAAAGGGAACTCAGCTTGGGGTGCCGATCCCTAGCGGCACAGCGGCCAGGAAGACTTCTCATCACGGAGACGTCCAAAATGTCCAAACGGGACCCGGCGTTTCATTCCCGTGCTCGTCCTTCACGACGATTTGCCAGTAATACTGGATCCCGTTATTGAGCCGTACGTTCAGAAAAGAATCCACAATATCGCTGGCCGCCAACGCAATCGGTGGGTTGACAGTATCCAAAAGCACATCGTACCGAAGGGGGTCTCCCTCCGGGTCGGTAGCGTTCCAACGGAGGTCCGTGACGACCGACACCTCGGTCGCGCCATCGGCTGGGGTGGGTTTGCCCGGCGCGTCCGGCGGCTGGTTTGCCCCGGTCCGAAATACCCATACGGGACCCAGCGTTTCATTCTCGTGATCGTCCCTTACGACGACTCGCCAGTAATACTCGGTCCCGTACTTAAGCTCCACGTTAAGAAAACCATCCGCGATATCGCCGGCCGCCAGGGCAATCGGCGGGTTGGCAGTATCCAAATGCACATCGTACCGAAGCGGGTCTCCCTCTGGGTCCGTAGCGTTCCAAAGGAGCGCCGTGATGACCGGCACCTCGACCGCGCCATCGGCCGGGTCGGGTTTGCTCGGCGGGTCCGGCGGCTGGTTTGCCACGGTCCGAAATACCCATACGGGACCCAGCGTTTCATTCTCGTGATCGTCCCTTACGACGACTCGCCAGTAATACTCGGTCCCGTACTTAAGCTCCACGTTAAGAAAACCATCCGCGATATCGCCGGCCGCCAGGGCAATCGGCGGGTTGGCAGTATCCAAATGCACATCGTACCGAAGCGGGTCTCCCTCTGGGTCCGTAGCGTTCCAAAGGAGCGCCGTGATGACCGGCACCTCGACCGCACCATCGGCTGGGTCGGGTTTGCTCGGCGGGTCCGGCGGTTCGTTTGGCGGTGGCACCGTGAGAAACGACCACACAGGTCCCGGGGTCTCGTTCCCGTGATCATCCTTCACCACCACCTGCCAGTAGTACGCGTTGTCATGTTTGAGGTCTCCGGGGACGTCAACCCACGTATTTGGGACATCCACTGCCAGAACTTGAACCGGTGGATTGCTGTTGTCGAAGAACACATCGTGCAGAAGCGGATCCCCCTCCGGGTCGGAGGATGTCCAAGTGAGCTCCACGTTGATCGGCACCTCGGTCGCGCCATCGGCTGGGTCGGGTTTGCCCGGTGCGTTCGGCGGCTCATTCAGCGCAGCCGCCGTTGTAAAGGACCAGATCGTGCCCCGGGTCTCATTCCCGGCGGTGTCGAAAACCACCACCCGCCAGTAATAGAGCATTCCATGCTGAAGATCTGCCGGCGGTTTGATAAAGGTCTCACTGATACCGGTGGCCACCGTCGTCGCCGGAGGAGTCTTCGTGTCCAGATAAACATCATGAACCAATGGATCACCTTCGGGGTCTGAAGAATTCCAATCCAGCGTCACATTGACCGGTACATCGACCGCGCCATTGGATGGCATGGGGGTTCCGGGTAGATCCGGAGGTTGGTTCTGTCCGGCCACCGTTACAAAGGTCCACACCGGTCCCTGCGTCTCATGCCCGTGATCGTCCTTTACTATCACCCGCCAGTAGTACGTATCCGCGTTCTTGAGATCCCCAGGAGGGTCAAAAAACTTGTCTGTGATGTCCGTCGCGATAGCATTCGTCGGTGGGTTGTTGTTGTCAAAAAGAACATCGTGTGTCAACGGGTCTCCGTCCGGATCGGAGGAGGTCCAGCTGAGGGTCGTTGTGACCGGTACATCGACCGCGCCATCGGAGGGGGAGGGCGTGCCCGGCGAATTTGGAGGCTGATTCTGCTGTTGTGCTTCCGTTACAAGAGTCCACACCGGTCCCGTGGTTTCGTTCCCCGCCGTGTCCTTCACGACGACCTGCCAGTAGTATGTGTCCTCGTAATTGAGGTCTGTGGTGACCGAGAATGACTTCTCAGAGATATCAGTCGCCACGGTCGTCACCGGGGGAGTGATCGTATCCAAACGGACATCGTGCGTCAAAGGATCCCCGTCCGGATCGGAGGAGGTCCAGCTGAGCGTCACATTGATCGACACACCGGCTGCACCGTCGGATGGAGACGGGCTCCCCGGCGGATTCGGAGACTCATTTCCGGCCGCCATCGTCGTGAACCACCACACCGGACCGGACGTTTGATTGTCGTTGTTATCTTTCGCAACCACCCTCCAGTAGTAAACGCTACTGTGATTCAATATGCCGGGGTCGTAGGTGTTCATCGTCCGGTCTCGCACCTGAATCGGCGGAGTCGCGCTGGTACCGAAATACAGGTCATACGCCAGAGCATCTTTGTCTGGATCCGTGCAGTCCCAGCTGACGTTGACGTCGGTTTGGGCAACCCCACCGTTCAACGGCAGTGGGTTCGTGGGTTGGTTGGGGGGGCTATTGGGCTCTAAGCCCTTTGAACACGCGGCCAGCCAGGCACAGGACAAGAGAAGCAGAATCACAGACAGTCTGAGAAGAAATCCACCCCTTGTCTGAGCGCTCCGGGCTGTGGTCATGGGGGACCTCCGCAAGGGCGATCAGCGGGGCCATCCTGCCGACTATCCGTTTCGAATGAGCCGCGTGTTGGGCATGGCGCCCGAGAAAATCCTAGACATGGGCTTGGTCCCGCCGCTGGCATACGCTTCCCCTGGTGCAAAGGGCGAAATCGAGAGGCAGACTTCGCCACCGACGTGTGCCGGCAATCTAAATTGTACCACACCGAGATGCAACGATCAATCAAGGATATCGGTGAACTGCTCACGGGCGGTAATTGAGGATCGTACCGTTCATCCCCGTGGCATAAACGTCATTCCCCGAGCTTCCCCACACAGCGAAGAGTGCCTCGGTGCTCCCGCTGCTCATCGCGGTCCAGCTCGAGCCGTTGTAGCGGAGTATCACGCCTTCGGTTCCGACGGCGAACACGTCGTCCCACGAGCTTCCCCACACGCCGTAAATACGGTAAACATCGGTTGTGTAGGGGTGATCCATCTCACTCCAAACCTGTCCGTCATAGTGAAGAATCTTACTCCCACTGCCCACCGCGAAGACGTCGCTCTCGGAGCTTCCCCAAACGGCATCTAATGACCATGTGGACGGATGAGACATTCCCGACCAGCTAGTCCCGTTGTAGTAACGGATGATGCCCGCACCTCCGCCAGTCTTGGATCCGACGCCGAAAACCTTGCCACTTGGACTCCCCCAGATGCCCCGCACGATGCCACCCGTGTTGTCGGCATGGATGGTCCACTCATCGTCGGGGTTTCCGTTGTAATGCAGAATGTGGTCGTCCCCACCCGCGAAAACATTCGTTCCCGAAAAACCCCAGATCGAGTAGACGGGGCTGACGTCCACGACGGGAAGCTCCATCGTTCGCCAACCCACACTGTTGTAGCGGTAGATCCCCGTCGTGTTGATGTTGCCGATGACCACAAAGACACTGTCCGGGCCGCTTCCCCAGATCCCTTGAGGTAGGCCCGTATACCCGAAAGGCAGGCTGATCTCGACCCACTCACGGGTCATGTTGCCGTTGAAGTGCAGAACGGCTGGCTGGGATGGAGATCCTGGAGACCACCCGGCCGCAAACACGTCGTTTGCAGAGTTAGCCCACACACTGCCAATCGAACCCATGCCTGCAGGCATGTTGGTTTCTCTATTCCAAGCGCCGGCCCGGGTCGAAAACGTCCAAACGCTACTGACCGCAGAGTTACCCTTGCCGTCCTTTGCCTCGATTTTCCAATGGTACGTTGTCGCGAGCCGCAACTCACTGGGTGCATAGCTTGTCCCCTGATGATTCCGCTTTACCCAGTCGTTCTCACCGGGGGCACCGTTGGAAGCCATATAAATGTCGTACGTGAGGCTGTTGTTTTCCGGGTCCGAACACTCCCATTCAAGTGTTACCAGGACTTCCTGGTCGGTGGCGCCGTCAAGGGGTGCCGTGGGTTCAGCGTCAAAGACGGGCGCGCGGTTCTCGGGCTCAATGGGGTCCGAGCAACCTTCCAGCACCACCGCAAAACCCCAGACACACAGGAAGAAGAGCGCGGATGCGCCAATGGCTCTCGGTCTCGAGTATTTCGACGGACATGTGTGCATTTTCGGGTCTCCTTGACGGTCATTTTGGCAAATCGCCAAGACTAGCGGAGTTAGTGAGAACGAAAAACGAACTTCATGTGGGGACTCTTGCTTCTCAATTGTACCACAGCGACCCCTCCGGCGCAGTATTCAAACACCGATCTGATTCGAACGGTGTTCTCGATTCGTCCGGTCAGGGTTGCCAACCACTGTTCCGTGAGGCACGATCCACCGGTGAACACGGCGCTTCATCGTGCCGGGATGTCAGGGCGGCGAGTTGCCGAAGCGACAAGAAAGGCGACATGATTTCCCTTGATTTGCATCCCAATATCTGGTAAGCACTTTAGTTGAAACGGAGTGCATTGGGGGGCGACACCCTGAGCCTTCACATCTTCTTGATCTGGCGGTTGTTCCTAGCCATTCACCTTTGACTTTCTGCAAGGTGCCAGCCAGGTTCCCCAATAAAATCTGGAGCGACGGGAGCCATGTGGTGCTCCCGGTTTGAAGCGGGTTCCGCCGAGCGTTGGGCGCGGGTGTGCGCGTGAGCGTATTTGCCAGGCGCACATCGCTTGGGGTCAACGGAACCGCAGGTTTTGATGCACTTCTGGCGTGTTGCAAACTCCGTGAGAGTGCAGCAAAGGCGTTTCGCGCACCGCCTCTTCTGGTATTCCCGGAGTTATTAGAATCGTTGTACCTCACCGGAGTAATTTCGCCAAAGGAGGAAGTGAAATGCGAAGAGTGGGAGTCAGGCATTTGAAGGCTTCGTTTATGGTGGCAGTGACTCTGGCGTTGTTGATGACATCAGTGTCGTCATACGCATGGGAGGAAGGAGGATACGTCTACAACCGAGGTGAAAGCAGGTTTGTTGACAATGTCTACAACTTCCTCAAACACTTCAGTTATGACCAGTATTACTGGTGCTACGCGTACGAGTTCACGACGCACAAGAACTCCTACGTGGACAACATGGATATCGCCTACTACTCGGGTCACGGCAACTGGTGGTACATCGGGATGGGGCCCGGGGCCGGTAGCCCGTCGGGCGTGAATCTGAGGACGGCGGGGGGCTACGGCCAGACAGACCTGGAGTTCATCATATTCCAGTCCTGCAAGGTCCTACCCTCCATACCCGATCTGTCGAACTGGTGGAGCGCGTGGGTCCCCAACGGTATCTTCCAGGGGCTCCATCAAGCCATCGGTTATCGGACGAACAGCTACTCGGGCAATGGGATTTCGAACAACTTCGGTTCCCGGGTCCGCGCTAACCAGAGGGTTTGGCAGGCCTGGTTCGCCGCTGTGAACGACGAACGGAGTTGGTGGAGGGGTAGCTTCTATCCCGGCTACGCTTCCGCGATGATGCATCCGGGGTGTGTCTACGACCGGTATTACTTCGACAGGGGAGCTCACCCCGATCCGCCAGCACACCACGGGGCTTTGAGGACATATTACCAGTACTAGCAAAAACTTTGCAGATTGTTGACGGCTCGATGGACCGCCGTCGACAGGCGGTCCGTAATTTGGAGATAACGAAGGAGGATGAAATGTTGCCGAACCTGTCTCTTCGGAGAGTTTTCACGGGGATCGCGTTGCTCACGATGCTGGTGTTTCTCAGCAGCGTCGTCTACGCGGACCCACCGGTGAACGTCAAGAAGGGTAAGTTTGTAAAGGCTTCGGACAAAGGTGCCATGAAGGCTTATCGCCAGAAGGGTAAGGGCTTCAAAGGCTCCGATCATGCCAAGAAACTGGGCAACGATCTGTTCAAGAAGGCCAAGAAGAACAAGAACGTTGATCTGAAAGAAGACACGGCGGGTAACCTCGTCTACATCGATGATAAGGACGGTGGGGTCTTCCGCATCAACAAAACCACCGGCGATGTCAGCTTCAGCAAGGGATACGATGGACTCGGAAAGCCGGGCGCAACGAAGGGTCTGCCCGGAAAGGACGACGCTGTTCGCATGGCCAAGAAGTACCTGTCGGACCTCGGAGAGATGCCTGGCAAGCAGGACGAAATGGTGCTCCGGCATGTCGGCGGACTGCGGATGGTCGACATCGATGAGAGCGGAAACGCGACGGAGTACGACAAACTCGTGACCGTGGAGTTCGGACGTCAGCTCGACGGCGTGGACGTTGGCGGTCCCGGGTCAAAGATTATCGTTGAACTCGGAGCCGACGGTGAGTTGGTGTCGCTTACGAAGCGTTGGTCCGAGGTTCAGGCAGAGACGAAAAAAGGCGCCGACTTCTTCACGGAAAACGAGATAAAAGGCAACATGAAAAAGTATCTCGGCGCCGAGTGGTCAAAGGCCTCGAAAGTCGATGCCGGTGCCCCGGATTTCGGCTACTTCGATGACGGACAGGGAAACATCGAACCGGCCTACTTCTACGAAGCGGATCTAACCTACGACGGTCCGGAGGCAAAGGCGGGCAAGGACAAGCGGAAGGGGCACAACGACAAGTACTTTGGTGTGACCCCGGCGCTCAAAGGTCACAAGGCCGATTTCGTCCAGTTGAAGAAGGCCAAGAAGAATCCCGAAAAGATGAAGAAAAAGCCGGCCAAGGATTCGAAGGACAAGCCGTCGAAGAAGGATGATGCGGACGACGCCAGTGGCGGTCGGTAAGGTTTTGTACGATCGAAAACGACTTCGGTGCGGCGAGTGCCGCCCGGCGGCGGTGTGGACTGTATGGGTCCGGGCCGCCGCCGGTTTCGATCGCGGATTCAAAGGAGCGTGAATTTGCGAATACATAGTAGCTATGTCGCCGGGCGCCTCGTCGGAGTCGTTCTTCTCTCGGTCATGCTGAGTGTAGAGGTGTGCAGTTGTGCGAACTCGGGAGAAGCGGAGCGGTTTCAGGGACTGGATATAGAACGCGCGCGGCATTTGTACAGTGAGGGTAAAGAAAAAGAGGGACAGGCGCTGGTGCGCAGACTGCTCGAAGACACCGATTGGAACATGAGATCCAACGCGGTTCGGTTGATCGGTGACGTTCGGGACACGACCCTCGTGCCGGAGCTTCACGCGGCGCTTCGCGACTCGGTTTGGGAAGTCCGAGAGAGTTCCAGTCGCACCCTCCAGTGGATGGGCAACGAGACCTCGCTGCCGTTTCTGCGGGAGACACTGTCGGATCCCGAGCCCATTATACGAAGCAACTCGGCCGAGGCACTGGCTCAGATCGGTGGGGCCTCGGAACTGCCCACGCTCATCAAAATCATGGAAACGGATGAAGACATGAGCGTTCGGGCGGTCACGGCGGACGCGTTGGGTGCGATGGCTGATACGAGCGCGGTGCCCGCCCTGATCAAAGCCCTCGCCGGCGACCCGGTGGCGATCGTGCGGGCGCATGTTGCGATTGCGCTTGGGCAGATCGGCGATCCGCGGGCCCGGCCTGCGCTGGAATCGGCACTCGGCGATCCCGACTCCGGCGTGCGCGCGAGTGCCAAAATTGCTCTCGGACGGTTGGGGGAGTGAGCGGTCCGTAGGCGGGGTGGCCCGCTCGATGTGGCTTTGCTGCGCGTGCCGATCCAGGCTCCGCTGCGGTTGGTTCGGCGATGTACGTAGGTGCGTCGATCTGGTGATCGGTGCGTTATCGTGATAGAATGGAATCGGAGTGTTGTCCCGCAAGGGCATACTCTGTCTTCAGGCGGCGGGACGTGAGGACCGCCTTTTTTGGGAGAGTCGGAGGCAAGAAGATGAACGCGTCGCATGGCCGTTGGAAGATCGGTCTATTGGTTTTCGCGTTGGCATGCACAGCCGGGGGCATCGGCCCGAACTTGGGTTTGGAGTGGACGTGGGCAGACAGTGGCCCACAGTCTGAGAAGACGACGATCGACGTCGCAAGGCTGGATCGCGCCATGCAAGGTATGGTCGATGAGCTCTACGCCAAAGGTGCCGAGTCAGGTGCGAAGGGCTTTCAGACGAAATACGTCCGGTTGGAGGGCATTGGATGGGAGAGCCCTCAGGGTGATGTCGTCGGCAACAGCCCGGTTGGCGCCCTGCTGAACAACCGACTGGAGGTCGCGCTGTCGACGAGAAGCACCGTGTTGTCCCCCGAGGACGCTGATGGGGCAAAAGGGATTTTTGGCACGATCGTACGTGGGGCATTCAAGATTATCGAGACGGGGGTTCGCGTGTCGCTTCGGCTCGTTGATAGGAATTCGGGTAGTGCGTTGTCCGAGGTCACTCGTGAGCTGGGTTTCGATTTTTTCCCGGGACTCGCGAGATCCGATATGTTGCCGCCCGCCGCCGGCGAGGCGGAGGCTTTGGGAATGCTCGTCAACAAAGCGCTCGAGGGCGACGAGTCGGATTTCGAGCTGAGGGTATCCACGGACCAGGGAAACTTCGGAACCTACACGATCGGTCAAAAGCTCTATATACTCGTCGAGTCCGATCAGGACTGTCACGTTCGCGTTTACCACCTCGCGTGGGAAGAACGTCAGATGACACTGATATTTCCGAATAAGTCCGATCAGGACGATGTTCTTCGGGCAGGGGAGGTACGGCGGATCCCTGGCGAATCGAGCACCTACGCGTTCGAAGTAACGATACCGTACGGCGTGGATGCAATCATCGCTGTTGGCAGCCTCGGTCCCTTCGGTGATGAGGCCGCGTTGGCCGCGAAATGGTCCGGGGACTCTAGCCTGGACGATTCGTACGACGAGGAATACGATGAAAACGTCGAAATGGAGGGGGATTATCTGGTGGAGTCGGAGGTCGACGAGGAGCGAGTCGAAGAGGTAGTGGCGAAGGGTCTTATGCTGAAGCACCAGCAGACTTCTCAGGATGACGTGTACGAATCGGACGAATCGTACACCGAGAGCGATTCCTCTTCGTACGAGACGGGTGTGCCTTCGGGCCAGGAAGGCAAGGCTCGAGCAACCTGTTATTTCGTTACCGTAAAGGCGTTGTAGCAAGCCCATCGACTCACAACGCAGGAGCGAACGTTGTTATCAAGAATTCGAATATCGAGGCGTCATGCACGACTGTCGAGCTTCATCACCACCCTGCTTTTGACGTTTGTCCTGGTGTGTCCGCCCAGCCTTGCGGTTGCGTCGCCTACTGACCAACCGACAGAGGAGTTCAGCGTAGAGGATTACCGGTCGGTCCAAAAATACGCTCTGATTATCGGGATCAACCAGTACGAGAGCAAAGACATTCCCGCGCTCAGGTATGCCGTCCGCGACGCTGAAGCGCTTTTCAAAGTGCTTACCGATCCTCGCCGGGGCGATTTCCCAAACGAGTACGTGGTATTGCTGACGGATTCGAGCGGGACCCCACCGACTGCCGCCAATATTGGACGGAATCTGACCAGACTCCGAATGCAGGCGCGGGAGAACGACCTCGTATTGGTGTTTTTCTCGGGGCATGGGTACGAGGAGGGTGGACGGGCTTACCTTTTGCCGGCGGATGTCGACCTCGAAGCACTCGACTACACGGCGATCGAGCGCGATGCCTTCGTTCGGCAGATCGACACTATCGTTGCGAAAAAAGTGGTTGTTGTCCTGGACGCCTGCCATGCCGGGGGGATCTCGAGAGGTGGCAAGGGCGTGGGTGAGGATGCGGCCCTTAGCGACCGTTACTACGAGCAATTCTCGACATCGCAGGGAAGGGCTTTCATCGCCTCGTGTTCCGGAGGGCAGTTGTCCTGGGAGGATGAGAAGTCCGGTCACGGTGTGTTCACCGAGTCTTTGGTGCGGGGGCTGGCCGGCGAGGCCGACAAAACACCGGAGGATGGTCTCGTTACGCTGTTCGAGCTTCGACGGTTCCTGGAAGAGGACGTTAGCGATTGGGCGAGGAGACACGGCAAGGAACAGCAACCGCAGATAAATCTAGAGTCCGCCTATGGTGACATGCCGCTCGCGTTGAACTCGGACTATCTCGAAGACCGGGCGCAGTGGTTGGCTGAACGACAGAGGATGGCCGAGGAACTCAAGATCGGTCTTGTATCCACCGAGAACCTGAAATCTAAAGAGTTCGCCGAAGCCGTGGATGTGCTGGATCGGTTGGCCGCCGGGGACTCGCTGACGGTCGAGGATGAGCAGTGGGTTCAGTTCATACGAAATCTCGTCGGCGGCTCGATCGACGTCCGGATGTACCGGTCGGGCGTCAAGGGATTGTCTCCCACCGTGATAGAAATCAAGTCACGAGAGGCCGTTCCCAGGCGAAATTGGTTCGTCAGTGCCGGTGGCGGGATGTACTTCGTGGCTGGCGAGGAGTTCGAGGGCGGAATGTGGTTCGCCCCGTCTCTGAGGCTTGGCTATTCGCTCGGGCGGTGGGCGGTGCTCGGGAGCTATCTCCTTGTATCGGGAAAGCTGGAGGAATCCCAGGGGATCGATAGCTTTACGGCGCACCTTTTCACCTTCGGCCCGCGGCTCAACATGGATCTCTCGCCGCGCATGCTCGCTTTTCTCCAGGTTGGCATTGGCGGTTACATGGGGTCCGAGGTCCGCCAGGACCGCACCAATTTCGCCCTCGACGTTGGAGGCGGCCTCGATGTCCGTCTGAACCAGAAGCTCACGGTCGCGCTCTCGCTTTCCTGGATTTTCTCCAACGCCGCGTTGATCCCACCTTCAGAGCCCGAGCTGAGCCAAGCCCTCTTCGTGGGAGCGGGTATCAGCTACTCGGGTACCCCGTGGTCGAATTAACGCACGAGCTCGAGACCTCTGTTCACCCGTTCCAGATTATTTCTTCAGAGACTTGTCCCTTCCGACATCTGCGTCAAAAGTTCTGGGTGATGGTTTATCTGCTGGCACGAATCGGGCCTGCTGTTGTTCAATGGGACCGGACAGGAGCAGGGAACCAGCAACCCGAGGAACGGTATTGAAACTGAAAACCCGCATCGAGATCACAGACGAGTACAAGAAGGTCAAGCGACTCCTTGGGAGTGGGACCCCGGTCGTCTTTGTCACCGGCAAAGCGGGCACCGGCAAATCCACGTTGATTCGACACCTCCGCAGCACGATCAAAGGCAATTGTGTTGTCCTCGCGCCCACCGGTGTGGCCGCCATGAATATCCAGGGCGCGACGATCCATTCCTTCTTTCGGTTTCCGCCGAGGACGCTTGTTGCTAGCGATGCCAAAGAGATTGCGTATAGCAGACCCTACGAGACGCTGGATCTGTTGATTATCGACGAAGTCTCGATGGTCCGGGCGGATGTTCTCGATGCCATTGACCGATTTCTGCGTCTCAATGGCCCGCACAGGGGCCTCCCGTTCGGCGGTGTACAGGTACTCTTCGTGGGTGACCTTCATCAACTCCCGCCGGTCGTGGCATCGGAGGAAGACGCGCACTTCTTCGGGACGGAATACGAGAGCCCGTTTTTCTTTAGTGCTCACGCTTTTGCCCAGGCGGAGGTTCGAGCGGTAGAGTTGACGCACATCTTCCGGCAGAAAGATAAGAAGTTCATCAATATCCTCAATAGTGTCCGGCTCGGTTGTCCTGACGAGGATCTGCTGGATGAACTCAATGCGCGTGTCACACCGATCGTCGACTCGGATCGGGAAACCGTGCTCTCCACCACAAATCTCATTGCCGACCGAATCAACAAGCGCCACCTGGCGGCACTACCGAGTGGCGCCGAGATGTATGTGGGTGTGCTGGAGGGCAGTTTCAAGATCACGAACGACCGGTTGCCCTCGCCCATGGAGTTGCTGCTAAAGCCGGACGCGAGGGTGATGTTTACTCGGAATGACCCGGACGGTCGGTGGGTGAACGGTAGCCTGGCTGTGGTGAAAGAACTCACGAAGAAGTTGATTCGAGTGGTTCTGGATGAAAACGGCGAGACGGTTGATGTGGACAAGACCACATGGGAGACCTATCGGTACGAGTTTGATGAAGACGAAGGAATGCACATCCCACTCGTGACGGGATCGTTCAAGCAACTGCCGCTGACCCACGCGTGGGCGATCACGATTCACAAGAGCCAGGGCAAAACCCTGTCGGCCGCCCGGATCGATCTGGGCCACCGGGCGTTCGCGCCCGGCCAGGTGTACGTAGCGCTGAGCCGATGCCGGCGGCTGAAGGATCTGTCGCTGTCACGTCCGATTATTCCAAGAGACGTGTTCTGCGACGAGCGCGTGAAAGCGTT
>CBDVBZ010000053.1:0-22150 GCA_965372355.1 uncultured bacterium
ATCAGCTCTCTCGCAACCACCAACTCATTGCCCCTTGCCGCATCCAGGTCGATTGTCTTGAGGGATTCGATCCAGCCGTCGACGAGGACCTTCAAGCTCACCGGCATATCCTCCCGTTGAGCGTATACCTCAAAGGTCTTCCTTGCGCGCTCCGTGTCACTGCTGGTTCCCATGCAGACCCTCAAATAGCCTTCAAAGGTGCCCCCCATATTCAGGAGGACCGGTCCGACTTTGGGATCACGGAAGACGCCCTCATAAGTGGCCATGGCCTGGTCGAACTGCCGGACGGCCATCTCGACGTTGACGCGCTCGATGGGCGGGAGACTCCGCACGCTTGCCTGCTCGAGGAAGCTACTGCCCATTGCGAAGTCCTCTTCGCTTTCCACACGGGCGTGACAGGTCATGCAGTTGTGCGTAAGCCTCGTCAACACGTAACGTGAACCCGTGTATTCACCTCGCTGGTAACGCCGTAGCGCCTCGCCCGCATCGTGTGCCAGAGAGCCTTCGAGATAGGCAAAAGTGGGATCCACTGTGGCGCCGTGTTCGTCCAACTGCTCTGATGCGGTGGCCAGGGCGCGCAACGATGACAGTATGGCCTGCCGGTTCGCGTCATCGCCGTAAGTCTCGGAATCCAGACCATACGTGTAGGCTCTCGCCAACGCCTGGAAGATGTTGAGCATCGTCATCTCGGTCTTATCGTTCGCAGTCTGCGCGGGCGCGTCGCCCACAGCTTGCGGCAATAGAATTACTGCCGCGCATATCAGCGTGATGGAGACTATTGGCGATTTCCGTTTCAACACCTTCATGTTCACCCTCCTTCGCAACACACGAGTTACCGCGTGATCGTTTCTGGACGATTTTCACTGATCGAGTCTAGCACAACCTTGCGGGTCTAGAAAGCCGAAGTCAAGTGCGCGGGACACGGCCGCAACGCAAGATAGTAGAGCAGGGATGGGGATGAAATCTACGGGAGAAAATTGATGTTTCTCAATGAGTGTCTTGGAGGGAGGGGTCCGATCCGGCCAAACAACTCTCCGATTCGGCCGGACCGGACGGGTGGGGCGTCTTGGTCATAGACAACATAATCAACGGCATCAGACGGGTCAAGCGCGGTGTCCGATACGAGGCGAACCCCTCGGAGGCCATGCGTAGATTGACTGGGTGTTACTTTCCTGTTATTTTTGGGTTGCCCCACCGTTTACGGCTCTCTCTGTGCATTCCCTTGAGCGGCGCTTTCGGAGAAGAGTGTTGACAAGCCATATTCGCAGATTTGGAATAGGGATCCCCATTGTCGCCCTGCTGGCATGCCTGGCCATGGGGCTCTCGTGTTCGGGGGACGAAGAGGGGGTCGTCAAACCGGCAAAACCAGCGGCGCCCACCGTCGTTGGAGTCAACTCCACGCGTCCCAATGGATCGCTGACGATGTGCGCTGAGCCCCAGGGTGAGGCCTCGCAGCTCGAGTACCAGTTTGATTTTCGCGTGGGCGATGTGGGTGGGCTCACCGATTGGTCTCCCGATAGCTGCCGGAGCTACTCCTGGGGCCCCGAGGGGAGATACGAGGTAAGCGCAAGGATCCGGCAAGGTACCCTCGTCTCCGACTGGTCGGACGAGTTCGTCGTCGTGGTCATCGATGAAACGATATCGGTCCCGGAGCCCCCGGCGGGTGAGGACTTCGTCATTGTTGGCCGTAACATCCGCGTATGCGGGAGTGGTGCGGCGAGCAATCTTGGACACCCCGTCGAGTACCGCTTCAAGATCGAGCCGGATCATGTGATGGGCTGGCACATCGACAAATGCTCTTACATCCCGTGGGCCGTGCCGGGGACGTACAGGGCGAGAGCGCAGGCCCGATGCGCACTGCACAACGGGATTGTTTCGTATTGGTCCCAATTTTTCGAATTCAGAGTCGTCTCGGGGGCGGACACCCGAATCGTTCGTGTAATCAATGAACCCGAGCTCGGGGCGGGTCCGGAGACCGAAATCAACTTTCTCGACGCTGTACCCGACACGCTTCCATCGGGCAGCTGGGTCACACTGATTGTGGAGGGATCGAATCCAAATTATCCGTTTGGCAGTTGTACCGACCCGATAAACCGGTGTATCGGCTTTCAGCTTCACTACGAGCGCGTACGCGCGACCGCCAGCAACAGTCATTTTGTGTCAGCGTGGCTGCCGCTGTTGCCCTTTGACGGCAACCCGAACGGCCTGCAAGACACACTCCGTATGAACATCGGCAGCGTCGACTACGACGTGCACGCGAGGGCGGTGGATGAGTTCGCAGCAGACATCGAACCCGCGCGTCTACCCCTCATTGGCAATTTCGCGCCGATTCTCGACGACTATTATATGGAGAACCATGACGGATCGGTCATCCGTCACGGCGATACGCTCACCTTTGACTGGTGGTCACCCGAGAATACGGACACAATCGATATTGGGCGCGGCGAGCGCAAGAAGCAGTTCTCTTTCACCATCACCGCCAGGGGCCACGATGATCCCAGGGATCCGGCCGGGTCCGCGATCAAGGGTTGGCGCTATTTCTTTGTTTCTGTCGACAATTCGCTGCTGCTGTACGATTTCGCGCGAGCAGGTAACTGGGTCAAGGCACTCGGGGACAATACTCTGTCCGACGTTTTTACGTGGACTGTCACTTATTCGCTGGATGACATCAACGGCAACAGTGTATTTGCCGATCTCCCGGTGTGGGCGAACAGCGCGGTGGATTTTGCCATCCGCGGACGCGACACGGGGCCCACAGATACGTTTGAGCAGTTCGTTTACCTGAACGGTGAGAGACTACCGGTGAACCAGTACAACGTATGGGAATACGGGCGAAGGACAGAGGCGGGCTTCCAGCGGTTCTTTATCCAGATCAGACGCTAGTGTCGGAATTACAGAACGCGGGTGAGCATCCGGTTGAGTCGCGAGCGAATGGTGTGGCGAGTGATGTTTGCTTCAATCGTCCTAGTGCGGACGGCTTCTCTCGACCCCGCAAAGCGATCCTTCTCAGGCAGGCTTTTTGTTAACCGCACGTCCGCTCCACAACCACCCATAAAAAAAACGAGAGTTCGCCCGTTACCTACCGTGTCGCTACGCCCTTCAGAGGCCCATGCGGCAACCGCTTCGCTAAGTGCAATTAAGCTTGAGAGCAGAGGGCTCACGTGAAGGAACGGGGTTACTCTCGTCACCCATGAGTATGGCAGCGACCTCTTGAAATGTCAATCCCCAAACAACCGCTTCCGCACGCCACATACTCGGTTTTTTGACCCGCTCTTGAACGGGTGGTTCGAGCATTCTCGTCTCGTGCCCGGCATACGGCTTCCGACGTCGATGTACTGCGTTGCAACGGGGGTCACATCAATGGATTATGAGGAACACTTCGAGTGTCTGGGTGCGTCAGAGTGGGTCGCGTTGGGGGAGGTGAAACGGAGGTGTTCCCGGCTGCGCTGCAATGCTCGTGCTGAGCAGTCGGGAACACCGAAGGGGTTCACCTTCTCAGCCACCAGAGAAGATCAATAAAGTAAATCTTAGGCATTACACACCCCCCTTAATAGGGTATCGATTTACTTGCATCCTGGCAGTCTTTGCGGGAATGCATTCGGGAAGGTGCAAGAACCGTTCCGAAGGGAGGGGAAGTGGCCTAAGCGCCGTTCATAACTCCGATTATAGCCGTTTGGTCGTCATCCTGGCGCCCCCCGCCGAAGTTGCGTACGGCGGCAAAAAGCAATTCCTGCAGCTCTGTGAGCGACAGATTTTTATTCGTGCGAAGGAGGGTAATCAAACGGGACTCATCGAACAACTCGCCATCGCTGTTACGCTGCTCGGTTATCCCGTCGGTGTAGAGACACAGCATGTCACCGCTATCCACTCTGACGTGACCCTCCTGGTAGGATTGGTTGGGTTCGACCCCGAGCGGCATGCCGCCTTCGCCGAGGCGGTCCGTATACTCGGCCTTGCAAAGGAGAGCAGGGCAGTGACCGGCGTTGGAAAAGGTAAACGACGATTCGCCGATGTCGAGAACACCGTAGAAGAACGTTGCAAACTGGCCCGACTTGGCGTTGTCGACGAAATAGCGGTTGAGCTCGTTGAGGAGATCGCCGGGGCTCATCCGCGCGCGGAGCGCAAGGTTCTTGAAGACGGCGACCAGGGAAGACACGAGCATCGCCGCGGGCACTCCCTTGCCCCGGCCGTCGGCGATCCCGACGCCGATGCGGTTATCGTCGATAGAGAAGTAGTCGAAGTAGTCGCCACACACTTCAACGGAACTTAGCATCTTGCCGAGTATCGTGAGACCGGGGTGGTTGGGGGGACGCTTTGGCAGGAGACCGAGTTGTATTTCTCGGGCCAGAAGGACCTCATTCTTGAGGCGCTCCTGCTCGACGGTTGCCTCGTGGAGCTCTGCATTCTCGAGCACTAGCCCAAGATGTTCAGCCATACGTTCGAGGAGATACGAATCAGTCTGTGAGTAGAGCTGCCCGGATCGTTTTGGACCGATAACGACCAGGCCTTTGAACGAATCCGATGAACCCAACAGCAAGCAAACGGCAGCGCCGCTTCGCGACAGAAACTCCGCCGATTGTTCATCCAGGTGTCGGCGCCCCCAAAAGCGATCCATATGCTCCACCATCAATGGCTTGTTGTAACGGGTCAAATACCGGCCAAGCAGCGACTCGGTAGAAAAGGACGGGGGGGGTGCAGCATCGTCGCCGGTTATGCGCTCGATGATCCATTCCTTCTCTTCACCGGTTTGTGTGTAGAACGCCGCGAAGGACGCTTTCAACACCGTATCGAGGCGACCGAAGAAACAGTCCAGGATTTCGCTCTTCTTGAGTTTCTTCGACAGCTGCCGGTTGAACTCGACGACCTCGTGTTTCTGGTCGTAGCCCCCTCGGAAGAACACGCGATCGGCCACGCGCTGGACCGCGTCCCGAGCCGGAGCGAATATGACGGCGAGAACCAGAATGGCAATGACAGAGAAATACGGCGGTCGAAGATTGAACTCGCTGGTCAAATAGTCGCCTACGAGGTTCACGAGCATGTAGTAACAGGCGATGATCGCACCCGTCAGGATGGCATAGACAAGGCTCTTGCGGAGCACGATATCGAGCTCGATTACACCGTGTTTGAGGATCGCATACCCGAAGGAGATCGACACAAAGCCAAGCATGATGACCGTCAGGGAGTCCCACGACGCATGCGGGCCGGCAGATATCTGGCGCCAAACGACCATGACCAGAAACGGCACAATCCCCACAATCGTTCCGAGTATGGCGACGCGGAGTCTCTGTCTGAGCGCGACGGATGAGGCGCGGTAGTTACGGATAAAGATGAACAGCGAGGCAACCAGAAACACCGTCATGTACCCGGCAGATACGATCAGAACGAGCCGCATGACGGCGGGACTCGCTGACACACCGAGAAACTGGCGGAACGCAAAAAAACAACCGATGAAGAAGAGAAGCGTCGGTATTGAGTATAAGAGGAGCACGCGACGAGTTTGCTGGCGTTGACTCAAACGGTGAGGCCGGTCGTGAAAGACAAGGAAGAAGTGGAGAAATACAACGGGGAACATCAAGATCAGCGCGTCCTCCAGAAACTCCCCGGCAAGCTGGAGCCACGCCGCGTGAAAGATCGGCCGATCGGTCAGGAAGAAAGCGAGGATCGCGCAGGTGAGCGCGAAGAGCGTGCCGACCCGATCGCCGCGACGCGCAAGGACGAGGAGCGCCATCATCAGGAACGTAAAACCGACGAGGAGAAAGGCAAGGCGGCGGTAGATGATCGACAAGGGAAGCGGTGCGTAGTTGACGGTCGCCGTTCGCATCTCGTCGCCCCTGCGCAGCGTGTAGGTCTGCGGGGCAAAACCGGTGTTCAAACTGACCAGGTACCGCAGGTGGTTGAAATTTCGCACGCGCTGCCCGTCCACAGCGACGATCTCGTCGTCCGGCAGGATCGCGCCGTCGTTATTCGGGCCGTCCGACGCCACGTTCTGGACAAGGAGATTGAGGGTTGCGATCCCCGAGTACGGGGGACGGATCAGATCCCTGGCGCCTGGAAACTCGAGAACGATGATCGAGAGGATGAAGACAAGGAGTGCTATCCTGGTGAGTTGACGCGGTCCCTTGTACACGATCCAGCCTCCTTTACGGAAGTTCGGCGGGAAATTCCGGACCCGCGGACGAAACCATAGCTTCGGGGCGGGCGTGCCGGGGTGTCAACACGATTTTGCCGGGCCGGGGGGTGGCAGACCGGGCGGTCTGGACTCAGACAAAAGGCTTGCCCGGGCCAATTCGGTGTGATACTTTCTATCGGTTAACTGTAACTTACATTGGCTTTGGGGGTTAGGCCGCATGGCTAAGAGACGTAGACTGAAGAAAAGGGAACTCAAAGAAGATCAGTTAGTAACCACCGCCCTGAAGGTTTCGAATTTCGTGCAGGAACGGTTTGCCCATGTGATCACTGGCGTTGTGGTTCTCATCGCTATCGTTGCGATCGTTCTTTTTGCATCGCACGCGAGGAAAAACAGCGCCCTGGCTGCCGAGCGCGAGTTCTCGGTTGCGATGAACCAGTATCAGACGGGGCAATACGAGCTGGCGGGTACGGCGCTTGCTAGTCTTGCCGATCAGCACTCGGGGCGTCGCAGTGGCAAGGTCGCCCTGTATTTTCTCGGCGAGACCCGGATGGCTCAGTACCGTTACCAGGAAGCCATTGAGGCTTACGACCGCTATCTGGATAAAGTCGGAGACAGTAGCGAGTTTTCCCAGGCGGCGATCATCGCCAAGGGACTCTGTTACGAGGGGCTTGGACAGTACCGAGAGGCAGCCGAATTGATGGACAGCGCCTCAAAACTGATGGATCCGGGGGATGCACGGTACTACGAGACGTTGTTCAATGCCGGCAGCTTCTACTGGGAAGCGAGTGACGAACGCACCGCGGTCGATCGTTTTCGCCAGGTGAGCGAGGGTGCCAGCGGGCCGCTCAAAGAGCGGGCGGCCATGTGGGTGTCGCTCATAGAGTAACGATTGGATACCATGTCTGAGGATCATAAAACCAAGCAGGTCGACAGCGTCCTGCTTGCCGATCACGAGCGCTGGTACGCCGCGATCAGCTATTTGTTCTTCTTTTGTTTCTTTGGGCTGTGGAAGGCCCGTGAGAGCGAGTTTATTCGCTTTCACGCCCGCCAGGCGTTTCTCCTGTTTCTCGCCGAGATCATCAGTCTCTTTGTGATCGTCATCCTCGATCAGACCGTCGGCCGTCTGCCGTTTCTGGGGCTCCTTATCCTGATTCTCGTCCAAATCGTTGTCTACCTGGTCGCACTCCTCCTATCCGTCATGGGGTTTGTAAAGGCGCTCTTCGGGGAGAAGTGGGTTCTGCCATTCTTCGGTCACTACAGCGACCGCGTCCCAATCATCTGACCCTTCCATTTGATCTCTCTGCAAGGCCGGACCCGACCATCTCACCGGCGCATGGCGCCGCATGTGCGTGCTTTGGCGTGGGCGACACGTCGCGCTTCCGGGTAACTGTGTTTAAGGGGATGGCGTGATGACCGGCCGTATGAGGGCCGTCGCTTACGGACAAAAAGGAGGGGAATTCGGCGGGAAAGCGCGTGTGAGGGCGAGAAGGCGGTGTGATGGGTGTCGCATAAGATATATTATGTTAACCTGTGGATGGGAGAGTCTGAGCAACCCGCTTTCTGCAATTCAGAGGGCCCGTTGGAGCCCCTCCAGGACAGGTTGAACCGGCCGCTTCCATAGTTTAATCGCTCGGCCCGCTTGAGCGGCAACCGGGGGTTGTCTGCCTGTCCCCGACGGGCTCCAACCGGCATACGTAACGCTGCCGTCACGTCAGCGTTACCCAATGATGATATTTACGAGTTTGCCCTGGATGACCAGGACCTTCCGTGGCTCTTTGCCGCCCAGAAGCTCCTGGATCCTTGGATTGGACAGCGCCACCTCGCGCAGCTCGGCATCGCTCCTGCCGGCCTCAACGTCGACTCGCGCGCGGATCTTGCTGTTGATCTGGATGACCAAGGTGATGGTCTCTTGCTGGGCGTATGCCGCGTTAGCCTCAGGCATTGACGTGGCAAAAACACTCTCCGTGTGTCCGGTCCGCTCCCAGAGCTCCTCACAGACATGAGGTACCATCGGCGCCAGCAACCGGATCAGGACGTGAAAAGCAAATGCGTACACTCCCGCGCCGGGTGCGCCGGGCTCCATGGGCTTGTTACCGGCAAAGGTACCCATTTCGTTGCTGAGCTCCATAGCGGCAGCGATGGCGGTGTTAAAATGGAATGTGTCTTCGAGGTCTTTTCGGACCTTGAGAATCGCCCAGTGGGTCTTGCGAAAAAGCTTCTTTTCGGCAGCCGCGAGACCGTCTATGTTAATCGTGTCATTTACAGGTATAGACAGGATGTCTTTTTGCGTCTCAAAGTGACGATAGACCCTGTTGATAAAGCGGTTGCATCCCTCGATACTGTCATCGCGCCACTCGGCATCGCGCTCCGGTGGCCCGGCAAACAGGATATAGAGCCGCATGGTGTCGGCGCCGAATCTCTCGATAATCGGATCCGGGCTCACGACATTTTGTACGCTCTTCGACATCTTCACACCGTCCTTGCAGATCATTCCCTGTGTAAAGAGACGTCCGAACGGTTCCTTGAAGGAGATCGCTCCGATACGGTTCAAAAACTTCGTTATAAAACGCGCATACAATAGATGCAGTATGGCGTGCTCGACACCGCCGATGTACTGGTCGACAGGCAGCCAGGCGTCAGCGAGTTGCTTGTCGAAAGCGCGATCCGGGTCGTGCGGCGACAGATAACGGAGAAAATACCAGCTCGAATCGACAAACGTGTCCATCGTATCGGTGTCTCTCTTCGCCTTGCCGCCGCATTTCGGACACGAAACACAAACAAAGTCCTCGGCCGTCGCCAACGGGCTCTGGCCATCACCCGTCGGTTTGAAGTCGACGTTCTCGGGCAGAAGAACGGGAAGATCCTTTTCAGGGACCGGTACGACCCCACAATCCTCGCAGTGGATCATGGGAATCGGCGCGCCCCAGTAGCGCTGGCGGGACAAGAGCCAGTCACGGAGCCGGTAGTTCGTCTTGCGTCTGCCGCTCGCATCCGCCTCGAACCAGTCGGCGACGCGCTGAAAACCCGTGTCGCTGTCCAGACCGCTGAACTCGCCGCTGTTGACCATTTCTCCCGCACCCTCGTACGCCGACTCGGGCAGCGGTGTCTCCGTATCGCGAGGCCGGATCACCTCGGGGATCGGCAGCCCGTAGGCGGTCGCGAAATCGAAATCACGCTGATCGTGGGCGGGTACCGCCATGATCGCCCCTGTGCCGTACTCCATGAGCACGTACGGAGCAAGATAGACGGGAATCTCTTCCCTGTTGATCGGGTTGATCGCGTACCGACCGGTGAAGATGCCGTTCTTGTGGGGTTCGTAGCGCGACTGTCCGCTGAGCTTATAGGCCCGTTCGACCTCGATAAACTTGCGGACGTCGGCCTCCGTCTCCGTGCCTGTGATGAGCGCCTCGACCCTTGGATGATCTAAGGAAAGCACGAGAAATGTCGCCCCAAAAATTGTGTCCGGGCGTGTCGTAAAACACTCGACCTCGAAGCCAAGGTCCTTGATTGGAAAGTCAATCTCCAGGCCTTCGCTTCGATCGATCCAGTTGCGCTGCATGCTGATGACCCGTTCGGGCCACGACTCGAGGTCCTTTAGATCATCGAGCAACGGATCTGCAAACTCTGTGATCTTGAAGAACCACTGTTCGAGAAACCGTTCGTCGATCGGGCTACCGCAGCGATCACAGGTACCACCGACAACCTGTTCGTTGGCCAGAACGGTCTTGCACGACGGACACCAATTGACCGACGCCGCGCGCCGATACGCCAGCCCGTGCTCGTACAGCTTTACAAACAGCCACTGCGTCCATTTGTAGTATTCGGGATCACACGAGGTGACCTCACGCGACCAGTCATAGACGACCCCCCACCGGTAGAACTGTTCCTTCATACGGTCGATATTCTGGCGCGTCCACGTCGCTGGGTGGATGTTCTCCTTTATCGCCGCGTTCTCAGCAGGCAGGCCAAAGGCGTCCCATCCCATCGGCGCAAGAACGTTGTATCCCTCCATCATCTTGAGGCGCGCCAGCGCATCACCGATGATGTAGTTACGCCCGTGGCCCACGTGAAGTTCACCCGATGGATACGGGTACATCATCAGGCAATAGTACTTATCATTGGTGGACGAAAGATCGGCCTGCATGAGGGCGTCCTGCGCCCATCGCGCCTGCCATTTCGTCTCGATTTCTTCGTGGGGATACTTGGACATCGCAAACCCGGTGGTGTCGATCCTGCCTAGCCCTTCTTCCGGGACGTGAGATCGACCTGAAGATAGTGGTCATCGCCGATCTGATCCGTCTCGAACGACGCGCCCCTGGCGGTGAAATACGATCGAAGATCATCCAGCGCTTCGACGTTGCTGACAACGACCCGCAGGCTTTCGGCTTCGCCTTTCTCGAGGGCTTCCTCCACCATCATCCGTGGGCCCGGGTTCGAGAGACCGCGAGCGTTGACTCGAATCTCCTTGCTCTGTTTCACGATTCGTTCACCTCTCCCCTGTACCCACGCCTCGCGTTCAGACGCCCAGCCGGCAGTCGCAGCAAGCGTGATGCATCCGGGCGACAACTGGATTGCCGATCTTACAGTCTGTTATATGACAAGGGAATGCGCGCTGCGCTTAAAGGTCTTATTAAAGTCCGTTTCGACCCAACCCCCGTCGACAACGCGGGACCAGTCGCCGAAACCGATATATATCCTCAATTTGCAGCGATGGCAAGTTTTTTCCGCATATGCGAGGCGATGAGGGCCGTCTCGAGGATGCTCCGAGGCGGGATCGAAGATCCTTTGAGCTTCATATCCGCCCAACGCAGGTTGTCGAGATAGTCATGGAGGGTATCCAGATCCATCCGCTGCGCCTGGTCGATGAGGGGTCCCAGGTAATACGGACTCGTGTAACCCGCAAGCAAACGTGCCATGGCCTCGGGGGACCGGGCCGATGGACCCCGTTCGATCAGCAGGGATTTGACCTCGAGCAGGAGCAAGACTCGGCGGATCAACATCGCCATGACGAAGATAGGTTCTTCCCCACCGTCGATCAGCCGGTTCATGCGAAGAATCAGGCTCCCGACATTCGAACCGCCCAGAAGCTCGAGAACCGAAAAAAGGTTCTCCGTGCGATATCTTCCGACCACCGCGCTCACGAGCTCCCGATCGACAACCTTCGTCGACGAAGCACCGAGGATGATCTTCTCCAGTTCATTCGTCAGGTCGATGAGCCGGGTTCCCACGGACTCGACGAGAAGATCGAGGGCATCCGGCTCAACATCGAACCCCTCGCGTTGCAGACGTCCGCGGACACGCGCTAGCGTCTCGTCCTCTGAGAGATACTGAAAACAAAAGGTCAGGCCGTTGGTCTCCGCGAGCTTCTTGAGACGCTTCATGCGTGCGGTATCCATCTTGCCGGCGATGGTCTCGGCGACGAAGACCAGCGATTCCGGGATCGCCTCTACCCGATCGAGGACGAAATCCTTGTTGGCCGTGCTGAGGGCCTCGAACTTCTTGACGATAACCATCCTGCGATCGGTAAAAAGCGGAAACGAGCTGACCCGATCGTTGAACGCGTCGGCGTCGAATTCGTCACCGTGAAGAATATCGAGATTGAACACGCGATTCTGCTCGCCAAGCGCCACACGGGTCAGTTCGGCCACGAACTCTTTTTTTATAAACTCCTCGGGCCCGTACAACAGGTACATCCGCCTGGGCCCCTTTTTCTTGAGGTCATCGAAAAGCTTCTTGTATCGCTGGAGTGTTCTGCCCACGCGGTTGATATCACCAGTCCTGCACTGTCAGATTGAGTATCCGCTCGGTAATCTCGAAGATCGACTCGGCAATCGCATCGTCGAGGGCCAGACCCGGTGTGGGCACATCGATGAAGTAGGAGCCATCACCCTTTATCACCTTGTTCTCCCAGATAGGCTCGTTCAGACGCCTGTTGAAAAGGGTGACATTGACCGTGATGATGACCTGGTATTCCTGCGCATTGAGCTCGCGGTCAAACGAAAACGGCAGGTTGCGGAACTCGACGATCGTACCATCCAGAAGTGCATCGGCCTGCGACTCATCCACAACTTTGAGGGTATTGTCGATAACGAGATTGTTGATGATCATTTCCGTGACGCGCAGCTCGAGGTTTGGCTCGGCAGTTCTATTGTCAAAAAAAGGCACAGCGACGGACTTGATGTCCCTCGCTGTGCGAGAGGTGGTACTGTATGCGCATCCACAGAGAATAAGACAGACAAAAACGAAACTGACCCGCCACGTCACTTGGTTGTCACTTCCTTGTCCTCCCCCAGTTCGTAACCCTTCATCCGGTAGCGGAGCTTGTCACGTTTCAAGTTGAGCAGGCGGGCTGTCTTGCTCTGGTTCCAATCGGCCTGCTCGGAGGCCTTGACGATGAGCTCCTTCTCCAGCTCACAGACGATCTCCTCCAGATTGATACCCTCTTCCGGTAGAGGCTGGGACATGACGCGGTCGAGCATTTTGCCCACCGTGCTGTCTTCGGGTCCGCCGGCCGCAAACGGCAGAAAGGACGCCTTGAGCACCGGTCCCTCCTCGAGCAGCACGATCCGCTCGATCGAGTTCTTCATCTCACGGATGTTACCCGGCCACTCGTAATTGAGCATCGTTTCCTTCGCCGCGTCACTGATTTGCTCGAAATCCTTGTTGAATTTCCCATTGTAGATATTGATGAAGTACTTGGCGAAATCCAGGAGGTCTTCTTTTCTCTCCCGCAGCGGCGGGATGTGAATAGGAACCACCTTCAATCTATAGTACAAATCCGCGCGGAATCGTCTCTCTTCCACTTCGCGTTTGAGCTCTCGGTTGGTCGCGCTGACGATGCGAACGCTAATGTGTATATCGCTCGTCCCTCCCACGCGGCGAAAGACCATTCGCTCGAGCACTTTGAGAAGCTTGACCTGGATCGTCAGGCTCATCTCTCCGATCTCGTCCAGAAACAGCGTACCCCGGTTGGCGAGTTCCAGAAGCCCCTGCTTCTGGAACTTCGCGTCGGTAAAGGCGCCCTTCTCGTGTCCGAAGAGCTCGCTCTCGAGCAGCTGTTCGGGCAAGGAGGCGCAGTTAATATCCAAAAAAGGCTTATCGGCCCGGCGGCTGCAGTTGTGGATCAGGCGGGCGATGATCTCCTTGCCCACGCCGCTCTCCCCTTCGATCAACACCGTTGTCGTGTCACTCTTCGCTACCTGATGGACGATCTCGTAAACTTTTTTCATGGAGGGGCTTTCACCGGTCAGGTACTCGAACCCGTCGCCGATTTTCATCTGACGCTTGAGCTGCAGTACCTCGCGGCTGAGCCGCTTGCTATCCAGTCCCTTGGCGGCGACCATGAGCAGCTGGTCGAGGTTGATCGGCTTGGTCACGAAATCATAGGCGCCTTCCTTCATGGCCATCACGGCCGTCTCGATATCGCCGAACGCCGTGATCATGATCACACATATCTCCGGGAAGATGGATTTCACCTTCTTGAGAACCTCGAGGCCATCCATGTCGGGAAGCTTGAGATCGAGGAGAATCAGATCGGGGATGATCTTCTGCGTAAGCTCGACGGCTTCGCCACCGGTCTTTGCCGTATGGGCTTCGTAGCCTTCCTGCGCGAGCGTCTTCTCGAGGAAAAATCGGATCGAGTCCTGGTCATCGACCAGGAGGATGACTGAGTTCGCTGGAGTCTCCATGCTGAACCTTCTCTACCGGTAAATAAATTGTGAATACAGCGCCTTGCCCATCCTCGTGGTCCACGAGGATGTAGCCGCCGTGTTGTTCGACAATACTGTGAGTGACGTAAAGACCCAGACCCGTTCCTTCCGGTTTGGTCGTAAAGAACGGCTCGAAAATCTTACCCCTCTCCTCTTCCGAAAACCCCTTACCGTCGTCCGCAATCTCGATGATAACGAGATTTCGGGCGTCGTCAAACAAAACATCGTTCATATCCATCGGGAAGGACACCTTTACACGGATCTCGCCTTTATCCGGGCTCGCCTCGACGGCGTTTCTCAGCAGGTTGAGCATCACCTGCGTTACCCGGTCCGGATCGATCATGACCGAGCGCGTGTGCGCGGGGAACCGCGTTGTGATTCCAACCGACTTCGCGTCGGCCATTTCGCGCATGCTCGTGATGGCGCTCGTCACAAGCGACTCGATTTGAACCGGGTGATACACCAGATCACCCGTTCTCACGACGCTGAGAATATCGCTGATCAGCCGGTCGATGCGGTTTACTTCGCTCAGTATAAAACTGATGTTCTCGCTCTGGTCGTCCGGAATCCCTCCAACTCTTTGCAGATACTGGATGCCCGCGACGATTCCCGTCAGCGGATTCCTGATTTCGTGAGCCATGCTCGAGGAGAAGCGACCCAACGCGGCCAGTTTGTCCAGGTGCTGGATCTTCTCCTCCATGCGCTTGATGCGGGTAACATCCATGAAGGCGCCCAACGCCCCCTGGACACGTTTGTCCTCATCCAGGAGGAGCGACGTGTTAATGACGATTGGAAGCCTCTGCCCGTCCTTACGCACCAGCCACGCCTCGCTCTGATATCTTTTCTTGCGATCATGCAACGTTTGTACCAGCGGTCCTGTACTCTGCTCACCCGAACCGTCCTGCATCAACTCATCGATGCTCATACCTACGAGTTCTTCCGCAGAGTACCCGGTAAGGTGTCCCGCTGCCTCGTTCGCCAGGAGAATTGAGCCTGTTGTGTCGACCGTGATCAACCCGTTCATCATGCTGTTGATGACGTTCTCACGAAAGGTCTCCTCCTTTTGCAGCTCCGTGTAGAGCTGGCTGTTCTCGAGAAGCGTGCTGATCTGGAGCGCCAGGGTCTCCACGGCGACGAGATCCACCTGGCTGAGCTGTCCCGCCTTGAACCCGTCTGTCACACCAATCACGCCCAGCACCGGAAGCCGCCCGCAGGCAGGACATATTGCCTCGCTGAGGGTATCTGTCTCGGATCTGAGCGACGACGCGTTCTTGAGTACGCAGTCGGGCGCTTTCCAGCAACTCTGTGAAAACTTGCTCTTGACCATCGGCACGATGAGATACGAGTTCATCGTGCTGCCCGCGAAGATCGGGGATCCATCAACGTTGCCCAGCGGGTGCATATCCGGGTCGCGGATCAGGATCGATTTCCTCGTGACGATCGACTTCCGTAGAAGACCATCGAGCTCTTCGAGCCGCATCGTGCTGTCGCGCTCGTCCAGCTCGTTCACGACCTCTCGGAACGTGTAGATCCGGAACGCCTCGATTTCCGGACTGAATATCACGACAAAGATTTCCTTGAAACCCAATCCCTGAGAAAGAAACCCGCGGACAGAGTCAACGATTCTTGACTCGTTGAGTGATGAGATGATCGTGAGGCTGATCTCTTTCAGGCTGAGCAGCTGGATGTTTTTCTCGACCAGCTGATAACACTTCTTCTCCAGCTCCGCCGTGAGATCCTTGAGGCTCTCGATCATCACGTCGTCCATCGGGCGGCCTTGAGGCGAGGCAAGGATGGGAAACCCCTCGATCCGGTTTCTCCGGGCGCCGTCCGCGATCGCCTGATATCTCGTCCGCCTGCGCCTGTCGAGAACATAGACCGCGGTGACAACACCAACCGTGGCGATGATGACGAAGGCCGGCCACGGCAGGAACCTCGCCAGAACGGCGAGCAAAACGGCAAACAGTAGAGTGCGGATCAGCTCGAGAGCGGCCACGTTATCGCCTCGGGGTTGCGGGTGTAATGGTGTCTGTGGTTATATGCGCGCCCTTCCAGGGCAGTCTGCGGACGGGCGTCCGGTCAATATGATACGCCATGCGCTCTCCTCAAAGGTAGAGAAATTCCGGGGCCAGACCGAGGCTGCTCGTCTTCGAGGCAATCTCTTCCTTGTAGATCGGATTGGCAACGATGATCGCATCTACCCCGTGATCGACGAGGTCCTCCGGTGCCACGATACGTTGCCCCTGGCCGGTGATATATTTCCCGTGCTTTTTCGGGCTGACGTCTACAACATGACTGATCTGATCACGGAGATCGAACAAATTCAAGAACGTGATTCCCTTCGATCCCCCTCCCCACAGGACCACGGTCTTGTTCTGCCGTGCGAGATCGTCGAGCCGTGTACGCCATTCATCGACATAACCGCGGTACTCTTTTTCGAACTCATCGATGTGCCCCTCGACCCAGGCACCTGCGTCCTGCGCAATCGTCGTGCGGAGCGTCTCCTGTGTCGGGTAAGCCGTGGCACAGAGGTACTGGCCGTCAAAGGCCTCGTACGTGTCCTCGACGCGAAACCCATCCCTGGCGAACGTCGTCTCGAGGGCGGGCGCGGTGAAGTAGGATGTGTGCTCGTATATGATGTCCCATACAAACAGCCGGCGGAGTGTGAAGAGCCCGTTGGGCACCTCGAAGAAAACCGGTACTCCCAGCCGCTTGCCAAGCGACCGCCGCAGTGGCCCCAGCATGTCTTTCGGGTGATGGACGTGCTCGAGCGTCTGACGGCTCAAAACAAAATCACATTCGAGGTCGGAGTACTTCTCCGAATACAGATCCTTCACGATGCGGACGCGGTCGCCCGGGTATGGTGCGTCGGGGGGAGCGACATAGCTCGGGTCAAAACCGATTCCCCGGTTGCCGCCTCGCTCGCATAGCATGCCAAGGAAGCGTCCATCGCCGCAACCGATCTCGAGAACCGTCTTGCCCCTGAGACCGAAATCTTCGATGAGACGGTCCGCCTGCGACTCCGCGTACTCCTGAAATACCGTCGAGTAATGGAGCGAGTTCTCGTAGCCCTCCCGGTACTCGAGGCGCGCGGGATCGAAGGCGGTATTGCTGATCAGCCCGCACCCCCTGCAGTACACCAGACGAATCTCCCCTCGGGGGCTCTCGAGGGCCGCCCCCCGGGTATCGCACAAGAAATTGATATGGGTCGGTATGCTGGAAAGCTCGAAAAAGGCTCTCAGCTCGCCCGAGCCGCAAGATGGGCACCGCGCGGGCCTGATATCACTCGAACTGGCCATCATTGCTCCTAAACGGTCTTAATGACGGGGTCGAGCCCCATGTTCCGTACCATATCACCGATCTCATCACGGTATATCGGATTCATGACGATGATCGTGGCGGGCTTGTACTCCTTGAGGTACTCGGGCGGCATGACCTCCCTGCCGGGGCCGGGGATGAATCTTCCGTGTCGATGGGGGTTGATGTCCACGATGCACCCGATCTCATCGTTGAGACCCAGTGTCGTGAGGAAGGCCACGCACTTGGAGCCGGATCCCCAGATCGCCACGCGGTCACCCCTCGCGGCGTGCTCGCGAATGTCCTGCTGCCAGCGCTCGATCTGCCTGGGAACCTCTGACGCAAAGCTCTGAACGAGTTCGCCGAGTTGCGCGACCTCTTCCTCGAGCGCGTGTGTCTTCGTCGACGCATCCGCGACCGGCCTCGCATCGATCAGCAGGTACTGATCGTCGTACGCCCGGTACAGATCGAGCACCTCGAACCCACAGCTACGAAACATGCGGGCGAGTGCCCCGGGGCTGAAGTACGAACAGTGCTCGTAGTAAACATCCCAGAAGACGTTGTCTTTGAGTACCGTGCTCCCATCCGGGATCTCGAAAAACACAACGGTGTCCAGCCGGTCACCGATCGTGTTGCGAATGGTCTGAACAAACGACCGTGTGTCGTGGATATGTTCCAGGGTGTGCCGGCAGAGGATCATGTCGCCGTGATAATTGGAGTATTTCTCGGAATAGTAGTCGGCGACGATCGTGATTCTGTCGATCGCCTCGCTCTCGATGCGCTCCTTGATACATGTAGGATCAATTCCCACACCGCTGTTGTTCCCCATCTCGCACATCAGGACGAGGAAGTCTCCTTTACCGCACCCCACCTCGACCACGGTTTTGTCACGGATATCGTATTTGTCGATCAGACTCTTTGCCAGCCGTCCGGCAAATGAGTTGAATGTCGGTGAAAAGCTCTGCTGGTCCTCATAGGAGGACGTGTACTCCTGGACGGTCGTGTCGAAGGCCGTGTTGCAGTAGAAACCACAGTGACCACAAAACCCGAGTCGTACATCCCCTCGTGGAAACGCTCGCGCCTCACCCTCGCTGGGGAGCATGATACAGCTGTGTACCGGGACATCGTTCACTTCGTAGAACACGGTCATTCCGGGGGTCCCGCAGCTCGGACAATCCAGGCTATTATTGTTCATCGACACCAGTCCTTGTACTCTTTGTGTTTACAACGGGTTATAGCTGCCACGTAATGTTCTTCAGCATGCATCACACCCCGCGACCGCCCAACAGTATACGCCAGCCGGACGAGGGATCAATGATTTTAACGGGGTTAGTGGAGCGGAGGGCCTTAACGCACCGCTACGCGGGATGCCGGGCGGGTTGAACGTCGCGAAAAAGCTCGATGTATCTTTCGGCGTATGTCTTGAGCGAGTATTCCCTCTCCGTCTTCTCCCTCGCGCGGCGTGACAGTGCCTGCTGTCGTCCGGTATCTTCAAGGACCCAGGCAATCCCCCGGGCGAGCGCTTCGGTGTCAAATGCTCTCGCGACGTAGCCCGATTCTTCATGATCGATGATATCCGGCATGCCGCCGATATCGAAGGCGACGGTTGGCCTCCCACAGGCGCCTGCCTCGAGCACCGTGTTGGCGAAGTTGTCGATCGTAGAGGGCGCGACAAAAACATGCGCCGCGCCATAGGCGGCCGCCTTGGAGAACGGATCATTCAGTCTACCGAGGAAGCGCGATTTGACACCCAGATCCGGCAGATTGGCCGGCCGTTCGAATCCAAACACGACCAGCTCGATCTTCTCGCCCCACCCCGCCCGGCTCAGGCGCTGCAGAGCATCTGTCAGAAGATGAAACCCTTTGTGGGGGTGGTTCTGCCATGCGCCAAAGAGGACGATCTTCTTGTCCGTGGGGAGACCAAGCAGGGTCGCTGCCATCTTCTGATCGAGCGGTCTGTACTTGTCGATCTCGACACTCGACGGAATCACTTCGACGCGTCTGTTCCCGAAGAGCGAACTCGACCTCACACATCCGGCCATCCACTTGCTCGGAGTCACAATGGTCATGTCGACATTCCGCCAGGCTTTGGCTTTGCGCTTCCATACCCACCGCGAGAGATCTCCGTCGCGGCTGCTTGCCAGATGCGGGCAACGGCCGCACGCTTCCTTGTACCGGTCGCATTCCTGCGGGATATAACAGCCGCCGGTGAACGGCCACATATCGGATAGCGTCCACACGATGGGTTTGCGCAGCTTGGGAATGGTCTCGATCCGCAGGAGATTTCCAACCCACCGGAGGTTGACCACGTCGGGGGCGTACCGCCGCACCGCAGATACCACCGAGTCCGGCACCCACTGGGTGGAAAAAATCGCCTCGTCGCGATTCGGATAAAACTTCAGCGGCAGCCTCTCGAGGGGGCCCTGTCGGGCCAGAAAGCTGAGTTTCCGGAGCCAGCGCACCGATCGCGGGTCCGGGGTCACGATCACGCGATCGTCATCGAGATCCGATCTCGATTTGACAAGCACCCTGGAGTCTACGTCGAGTCTCTGCAGACCCCGATGAAGGCGATAGGCGGACCCGCCCGCTCCCCCCTTTAGAGTCATGACGACGAGTAGTGCTTTCATAGACGGGTATCCCTGATGGTCAGTTGCGGCTGCAGACTTCCTCGTACAGCGCAAGAAGGTCATCCCGGACACGATCCCAAGAGAACACGTCTTCGGCTCTCTTGCGCGCCGCTTTGCCCATGGACTTCTGCATCTCATCATCTCGCAGGAGCTTGAGGATGGCATCGGCGAGCTCGCCGCTATCGTCCGGTGTCACCAGCAATCCCGATGTACCGTCCTCGAAACTCTCGGGGAGACCGCCAATCCGCGACGCCACCACGGGAACCCCCGCGGCGAGTGCCTCCAGGACGGCGAGCGGAAAGGGCTCGCCCCAAACCGATGGATGGAGAAAGCAATTGGCTCGCTCGAGGTATTCGAGAAGCTGCGAATGAGGCACGACCCCGGCAAACCGGACCCGCTCCGCCGCAGCGGGCGACAGGCGCGTCTGCAGCTGGTCGATGTATTTGGCGCCGCCGTAGAACGACGACAGACTCGATGTCATCGGGTCGTCGCTCAGCGACACGATAAACTCGCTGGGCGCCTGCTGGGCGGGCCCAACGATCTCGAGCTCGACGTCGGGATAGCTCTTTACGACAAGCTCGAACGCATCCAGCAGAACGTGGATGCCTTTCTCGGGCGATACCCTGCCGACAAACAACACCCGTTTGACCTCCCCCTTATCCTCGTCCCTGTCTTTGCTATCGAACTCGTCCAGGTTGACCCCGTTGTGTATCGTCCGGCACCGGCCCTCGAGTTGAGGGAATGCCGCGGGAATCTTGTTGGTGATGTAGTCGCACACGGCAATCACTTCGTCGACTTTGTTCAGTCTCGGTTCGATCAGCGATTTGTCGAGCTGGGTCAGCCACTCACAGTGCATGTGCAGCACGATCTTGGCGTTGGGGTTCAGTGCGCGCACAACGGGGACAAACTGTGACAGGTTATGTATGTGGACCACGTCCACTTTCTGCCGCCGCATATCATTCGCCACCTGCCAAATGTACAAGAAATAGTAGGCCGTCCTTGAAAACAGAGGACGTCTGCGGGGAAAGAACCGCCGGAATCGGCGCAGAACCTTGTTGAGCCGGACATCCAGCGCGGCGGAAAACCGTCGATAGGTAACGTCCTCGTGGACCTCCGTCTTTTTTTGACCCCGGTACTTGCGCGAATACATCAGTATCTCGGCGACGCCGGTCATGCGACGCGCGAATTCATATGTCAGTATGGCGACCGACCCCGCCTGCACGGGGGGCACGATTCGGTTCCATGGCTGATGTACAAATGCGATTTTCAACATGTCACCCATTCCGAATAAGTCAGGACCCGCGGACGATTGTTTCGCTAAACCCGTCGACACAGGCGATCCACTGGTTGGTGCCGATCTGGTGTGGATCGACGTGATGCATCCCTCGTCCGTTCCACCCAAGTTCACCCGGCGTCAACACCGGACTCTGGTCGATCTCTCTCTCCTTGTAACGCGTCGGGCCGAGCTCAGTGATCTCGAACGCCCTGACCTGCTGGCCGTAGACGACGCTGCAGTCCTGCGCAAACCGAATCAGCGACCCCTCAAAAGCACTCACCCTGCCGGCCAGACGGGCCTTGCGGGCATCACCCTCGACGAGGGGGCTCTGTGGGTGTTCGATCCACGGTCCAAGAAGATCATCCGCTCGATAGAGGCTGAGCCTGTCGTGACTGCCCGCGCTGGTTTCGGCAAACATCCACCAGCTGTCCTGATGGCGAAAAATCGTCGAGTCGGCACAGGGGCTGCCATCGATCAGGCACCCGATCTGCTTCCATTCATCCGGAAACCCTTCGTAGATCGGCACGGTGTTCACCTCGCGGGACTCGGGTACCATGTAGCATTTCCCCTGCCATTCGAACACGTAGGGATACGACAGGTGGTGCGGCTCACGGAGTACGATGCTTTGGTAGACCCAGTGGAAACCGTCGCTGCTCGTTGCCAGGCCGATTTCCCCTTTTTCCCGGTCCATGTTGAATACCTCGAAGAACATGTGCCAGCGGTCGTGAACCTTCAACATAAAAGGGTCGGCCACAATCTGTGCTCGCACGTCCGAGACATCATCCGCGGACAGGACGGGGTTGTCGTGCGCCTCGCCCCGTAAATCGAACGGTGTCGTTCCCGAAAAAATCCCAATCGAGACATCGATGCGTTTGCGTACTCGATTCCTTTTCTGAATCGAGGACTTCCCCCGCCGCAATCGTTTGAGAAGCTTTAGCATTCGTGACATCTTCGCACCCGGTTGGCGGCCGTGCGACCGCCTCTTGAGGCCATATAATATGTTGATAATACGTAAGTTGCTAAATAGCCGGAGGGCCGGATCGCCGTTGAGGATAGCATGCATCCGGCCCTTGACAAACCGCATATTTCACCGGCGTGGTGCCGGACCCTA